>NZ_JBHUXV010000110.1:0-32151 GCF_042669125.1 Streptomyces sp. NPDC057253
CCTCCTCGGAGGTCCCGCCCTTCGTGTCGTACGACGATCCCGTACGGCTCCTCAGCTCGCGGCCGACTCGGTGGCCGTGGCGCTCGCGGAGGCCGCGTCGGTCGGCGTGGCCGAGCCGCTCGGGGTGGCCGAACCGGTCGGGGTCGCGGAGCCGGTCGGCTTCGGGGAGGCCGTCGGCGTCGACGGGACCGCGCTCGGACCCCAACTGCTGTAGTAGTTGTCGGCCGGGACCACGAAGGCGTCCACGCTCACGTCACCGGTGGTGCTGAAGGTGAAGGTGACCTTCTGCGCGTCGCCGTTCCTGACGTTCTCACCGAGGTCGGTCACCGTGGCGGACGGGTTGCCCTTGCCGCCGAGGATGACCGAGCCGTGCGCCGGGACGGTCACCTTGCCCTTGCCCTTGGCGGCCGTGATCTCGGCGCTGCCGTCGCCCGCGATGGTGACGGAGTCCAGCGTCTGGGCGGTGGCGCCGTTGTTGAAGAGGGTCGCGGAGACCACGGCCGGGCCCTTGGTCTCGCCGCTGGCCTCGGTGCTGGGCTGGGTGATGACCACGACGTTCTGGAGCTTGATGTCGCCGACGCTGGTCTCCGCGTTGTCCGGCTTGACCTCCAGCGTCTGGGCGTTGTTGCCGGCCGCGCACGCGGAGAGCGTGGCGATCGAGAACGCGAGTGAGGCGGCGGCGAGGGCGCCGCGTCGAAGGCTGCTGCTCACGGCGGCGGCAACTCCTTGACTTGAGCGGGGCGGCCCGTAAAGCCGCGCTAAGTGTCTGTCAGCGGCCTTAGGTTACCGAGCCGTTCCCGCGCCGCCGCACCCGACCCTCCCCAAGGGGCGTGTCACTCCCGCATCTCTCCCGCGTCACTCGGTTCACAAGTGACTCACGAGTCACTTGTACCCCGCAGTCCGGCACTCGTCCGGCATTCACATAAGAGCCTTCGGCAGCCCCTGGCAAAACTTCCGTGAGGGAAAGTGCGACCGCCCCCGGAATTGATCACCGCGTGATCCGCTCGCCGTGTGTGATCAATTCCGGAATCGACGCGGAAGTCACTCCGGTCATCGAACGGAGTAGCGGAAGTCGCACACATGGAACCGGACATTTGTGGACGTTAGCCCGCTCGGAGGGGCCTCCGGATGCGTGTAACGTACGCGTTTCACCTCCCCCGGAGAGCCGCTCCCACCTGCGAATACCTTCCTCCGCTCGGCCTCCGCAGCACGTTCCTGTTGCTGTTGTCAAGCCCCGAGATATGCCCTGACCTGCGAAAACGCCATTCAGAACCCGCAGTTTCCGTGTTACCCTGGATAGCCACGGAAGGGGTACCTGTCACATGACGTTCAAGGTTGGCGACACCGTGGTCTATCCCCATCACGGGGCCGCGCTGATCGAGGCCATCGAAACTCGCCAGATCAAAGGCGTGGACAAGACCTACTTGGTGCTGAAGGTCGCCCAGGGTGACCTGACGGTACGTGTGCCAGCGGACAATGCGGAGTTCGTCGGCGTGCGTGATGTGGTCGGTCAGGACGGGCTGGACCGGGTCTTCGAGGTGCTGCGCGCGCCGTACGCCGAGGAGCCCACAAACTGGTCCCGTCGTTACAAGGCAAACCTGGAGAAGCTCGCCTCCGGCGATGTCATCAAGGTCGCGGAAGTCGTGCGTGACCTGTGGCGTCGTGAGCGCGAGCGCGGACTCTCCGCAGGTGAGAAGCGCATGCTCGCCAAGGCTCGGCAGATCCTGGTGAGCGAGCTCGCCCTCGCGGAGAACACGAACGAGGACAAGGCCGAGGCGCTGCTCGACGAGGTTCTCGCGTCCTGAGCGTCCCTGTGCAGGCCCCTGGCCCGCTCAGCTCAGCACACCACTGAGTACTTCGACGAAGTACCGCAGTACCGAGTACTTCACAGAAGTGCCGCATCGAAATGCCGCGGTGCCCGATGACGTAAAAATGTCGCCGGGCGCTGCGGCATGTTCGTCTCCGGACACCGGATCACGGCGTCTCCGGCGACGCCACCGGGCGCCGTACGCGTGTTCTTCTCGGAGTGAGGATTCCCCGATACTTGGCGTGCCGGGCCCGGGCAGCAGGCTCGACCGGTGTCACGGAAGGGTCCGGTCAAGGCGTCGCGCCCGGCACGCTGTCTCCGTACCCACCTTGGCCGAGCACACAAACCTGACAGGAACCGATGTCTGACGTTTCGCGCCCTTCGCCCGCGCAGGCACGTGCCGAAGCCCGTACCGCGGTGGTGATTCCGGCCGCCGGAAGGGGCGTACGCCTCGGTCCGGGCGCCCCCAAAGCACTCCGCGCGCTCAACGGCACCCCCATGCTGATCCACGCCGTCCGCGCGATGGCCGCCTCCCGCGCCGTCTCCCTGGTCGTCGTCGTGGCCCCGCCCGACGACGCCGGCGAGGTCAAGTCGCTCCTCGACGCGCACGCGCTGCCCGAGCGGACCGACTTCGTCGTCGTCCCGGGCGGCGAGTCCCGCCAGGAGTCGGTGAAGCTCGGCCTGGACGCCCTCCCGGACGACTACGACATCGTCCTGGTCCACGACGCGGCCCGCCCCCTCGTCCCGGTCGACACCGTGGACGCGGTCATCGAGGCCGTACGGGACGGCTCGCCCGCCGTCGTCCCGGCGCTGCCCCTCGCGGACACCGTCAAGGAGGTCGAACCCGCCCCCGGCGAGCCGGAACCGGTGGTCGCGACCCCGGTCCGCGCGCGCCTGCGGGCCGTACAGACACCGCAGGGCTTCGACCGGACCACCCTGATCCGCGCCCATGAGACGGTCACCGAGGACGTCACCGACGACGCGAGCATGGTCGAGCAGCTGGGCCTCACGGTCGTGGTCGTGCCCGGTCACGAGGAGGCCTTCAAGGTGACCCGCCCGCTGGACCTGGTCCTCGCCGAGGCGGTCCTGGCCCGCAGGAGGCTCAACGATGGCTTCTGAGCAGCCCCTGCCCCAGGTGGGCATCGGCACCGACATCCACGCCTTCGAGGAAGGCCGCGAGCTGTGGTGCGCCGGCCTGAAGTGGGAGGGCACCGGCCTCGCCGGGCACTCCGACGCGGACGTGGTCGCGCACGCCGCGTGCAACGCGCTGTTCTCGGCCGCCGGCCTCGGCGACCTGGGTCAGCACTTCGGCACCGGGCGCCCAGAATGGTCGGGTGCATCCGGCGTCACGCTGTTGACGGAGGCGGCCCGCATTGTCCGCGAGGCCGGCTTCCGCATCGGCAACATCGCCGTACAGGTCGTAGGACCGCGTCCGAAGATCGGAAAGCGGCGGGACGAGGCGCAGAAGATCCTGTCCGAGGCGGCCGGGGCGCCGGTGTCGGTGTCGGGGGCGACGACGGACGGACTCGGGTTCCCCGGCCGGGACGAGGGCCTGATGGCGGTGGCGACCGCGCTGGTGGTCAGGACCGCGAGCTGACTGTTATCCACAACCCGTCGAAGGCATCACACATCGCCCACTACCCTGGACCCGTGACCATTCGCCTGTACGACACCAGCGCCCGGCAGATCCGTGACTTCGCCCCGCTCACGCCGGGCTGTGTCTCGATCTACCTCTGTGGCGCCACCGTGCAGGCCGCCCCGCACATCGGCCACATCCGCTCCGGCCTGAACTTCGACATCATGCGCCGCTGGTTCGAGTACCGCGGCTACGACGTCACCTTCATTCGCAACGTCACGGACATCGACGACAAGATCATCGCCAAGGCGGCCGACCAGAACCGCCCCTGGTGGTCCATCGGTTACGACAACGAGCGCGCGTTCAACGACGGCTACGCCGCGCTCGGCTGCCTCCCGCCGACGTACGAACCGCGGGCCACCGGCCATGTCACCGAGATGGTCGAGATGATGCGCGGCCTCATCGAGCGCGGCCACGCGTACGAGGCCGACGGCAGCGTCTACTTCGACGTGCGCTCCTACCCGGGCTACCTGTCGCTGTCCAACCAGGACATCGACGACCTGCGCCAGCCCGACGAGGGCGTCTCCGGCAAGCGCGACCCCCGCGACTTCGCCATGTGGAAGGCGACCAAGCCCGGCGAGCCCGACTGGGAGACCCCGTGGGGGCGCGGCCGTCCCGGCTGGCACCTGGAGTGCTCGGCCATGGCGCACAAGTACCTCGGCTCCGCCTTCGACATCCACGGCGGCGGTCTGGACCTGATCTTCCCCCACCATGAGAACGAGATCGCCCAGGCCAAGGCCTACGGCGACGACTTCGCGCAGTACTGGGTGCACAACGCCTGGGTCACCATGAGCGGCGAGAAGATGTCCAAGTCGCTCGGCAACAGCGTGCTGGTGAGCGAGATGGTCAAGCAGTGGCGGCCCATCGTGCTCCGGTACTACCTGGGCACCCCGCACTACCGCTCGATGATCGAGTACAGCGAGGACGCCCTGCGCGAGGCCGAGTCCGCGTTCGCGCGGATCGAGGGCTTCGTGCAGCGGGTCGTGGAGAAGGCCGGTCCCGTCGAGCCCTCCGCCGAGGTGCCGCCCGCCTTCGCCGAGGCCATGGACGACGACTTCGGCGTCCCGCAGGCCCTCGCCGTCGTGCACACCACCGTCCGGCAGGGCAACAGCGCCCTCGCGGCCGACGACAAGGAAGCCGCGGTGGCCCGCCTCGCCGAGGTGCGCGCCATGCTCGGCGTCCTCGGCCTCGACCCGCTCGACGAGCAGTGGGCCGGCGAGAGCGACCGCGGTGACGATCTGCACGGCGTCGTCGACAGCCTCGTCCGCCTCGTCCTCGACCAGCGCGAGGCCGCCCGCGCCCGCAAGGACTGGGCCACCGCGGACGCCATCCGCGACCAGCTCGGCCAGTCGGGACTGACCATCGAGGACGGTCCGCAGGGCCCGCGCTGGACGCTCGGTCCCCGGTAGGCCCCGGTCCCCTTCTCCTTGTTTTCCTTGATCGATTGTGCCGCCCGGCCATCCGGGCGGCACACTGCATGTACGTACGACGATTCAGCGACCCAGAAACTCAACGGGAACAGGTAGGTCATGGCAGCCAACAACCGCCGCATGTCCGGCAAGAAGGGCGCGCAGGTCGGCAGTGGCGGCCAGCGGCGCAAGGGCCTGGAGGGCAAGGGCCCGACCCCGCCCGCCGAGATGCGCAAGGGCCACAAGAAGAACCGGATCGCCAATGCGCAGGCGAGGCAGAGCGCGCGCCGTCCCGCGCCGCGCGGCCGCGGCGGCAAGGGCACCTCGGAGATGGTCGTCGGCCGTAACCCCGTCGTCGAGGCGCTGCGCGAGGGCGTGCCCGCGGTGACGCTCTACGTCCAGCAGTTCATCGACAACGACGAGCGGGTCCGCGAGGCGCTCCAGCTCGTCGCCGACCGGGGCGGCGTCCACCTCATGGAGGCCCCCCGCCCCGAGCTCGACCGCATGACCAACGGCCTCAACCACCAGGGCCTGGTCCTCCAGGTCCCGCCGTACGAGTACGCCCACCCCGAGGACCTCGCCGCGGCCGCCTACGACGACGGCGAGGACCCGCTGATCGTCGCCCTCGACGGCGTGACCGACCCCCGCAACCTCGGCGCGGTCGTCCGCTCGGTGTCCGCGTTCGGCGGCCACGGCGTCGTCGTACCGGAGCGGCGCGCGGCCGGCATGACCGCCGGCGCCTGGAAGACGTCCGCCGGCACCGCCGCCCGTACCCCGGTCGCCCGCGCGACCAACCTCACCCGCGCCCTGGAGGCGTACAAGAAGGCCGGTATCGCGGTCGTCGGCCTCGCCGCCGACGGCGAGCACGAGGTCGGCGAACTGCCGGCCCTGGACGGCCCCGTCGTCATCGTCGTGGGCAGCGAGGGCAAGGGCCTGTCCCGCCTGGTCGGCGAGACCTGCGACTTCCGGGTGCGGATCCCGATGCCGGGCGGCGCCGAGTCGCTCAACGCCGGTGTGGCGGCGGGGATCGTGCTGTACGAGGCGGCTCGCCGACGCGCCTGACGCGGGGACCGGTGTGGGTGAACGGGCGTTCGGGCCTGTCACCCACACGCGGCATTCCTGGCGTACGGGGCAAGCTTGACGGGGTCCGGACAGATCCGCCCGGTCAAAGCAGTGTCCTAACCACACGTCACTCGGTTAGATGAGTGTGGACACCAGAACACCCCGCACACCCACGGGGGACGGCCCGTCGGGATTCGACGACGCTCCCGCGCTGAGCATGGTGAAGGTGCCGAGCGATCCGGCGCAGATCATCGTCAATCATGCGAGCTTCCGCGTGCAGTTGGGCGCGTCGACGAGACGTGCCCAATCCCCGCGGATCGCACGGCACTTGAGCGCCACCGAGGACACCGCCCGGATGCCGGCCGTCGGCGCCGCGGCACGCCGCCGACCCGTCGTGTGGAGCGGCAGGTCCGCCCCCGACGACACCGGCGCCCACCGCCTGCTCCAGGCCGTGCGGGGCGCCGGCGTCGGCCACGCCGAGCCCCCGGCCGCCGACGCCGGAGCCACCCAGGTCATCCCCCGCATCGACGTCGACCACGGCTACCAGGCCGCCTACGACGACGAGTTGGCCCAGACCATGGAGACCCCGGTCGTCGGCGCCCAGCGCAGCTACGACGCCGACGGCACCCGACTCCTGCCGAACATGCCGACCGTTGGCAGCGCCGACGACGAACCGGCCTACACGGACGAGGACTTCGAGGGCACCGGCGAGCACCGCTCCCTGCGGCGGACGAACGACGAAACCGCGCGGCACGCCTACTACCCCGGCCGCCGCATGAACCTCGGCGTCGTCCTCCTCCCGCTCCGGATCTTCCTCGGCTTCATCTCCATCTACGCCGGCATGGGCAAGCTCTGCGACCCCGTCTACTTCGACGGCGGCAAGCGCGGCTCCATGGTCAAGTGGCTCAACACCCTGCACCCGTGGGAAGTGGCCGAACCACTGCGCCAGTTCGCCCTCCAGCACCCCGTCGGCTCCGGCCTCGTCATCGCCTTCCTCCAGGTCATCGTGGGCGTCCTCACGATCCTGGGCTGCTGGCAGCGGGTCGCCGCGGTCGTCGGCGCCGGCCTCTCCGCCGCGCTCCTCGTCACCGTCAGCTGGAAGAGCGTCCCCGCCTACGACACCCCCGACATCATCTACCTCGCCGCCTGGTCCCCGCTGATCATCGCCGGCGCCCCCGTCTACTCCATCGACGGCCGCCTCGCGGGCAGCGCCTGGCGACGCCTCGGCCCCCGCTCCGACATCTGGGAACTGCGCCGCTACGTCCTGCGCCGCGGCGCCCTGCTCACCGCGATCGTCACCGGCCTCACCCTGCTCATCGGCTCGGTGCTCGGCGGTGCCGTCCGGGACGCCGACCGCGTCATCGTCCCCGGCCCCGGCGAGGCCCCGCGCAACGAACTGCCCGGCTCCCCGCTCCCGCAGGACTCCGCCAAGGCCCGCAAGAAGAGCCCCTCGGCGTCTACCCGGCCCAGCCACGGCGCCACCAGCGACCCGTCCACCGGCACCTCGGCCGCGCCCGGCGCCACCCGCGACACCGGCACGGGCACCGGCGGCTCACCCAGCCAGACCCAGGGCACCACGGGCCGCACCGCGCCCCAGCAGTCCTCCCCGGCCCAGCAGGCCCCCAGCACCACCTCAGGCCCCACCGGCGGCACCAGCAGCTCCGGCGGCTCGACAGGCGGCTCCGGCACGGGAGGCTCGTCCTCCGGTCAACCGGGCCTGGTCGGCGGCCTGTTGGGGTAGGCGGGCCGGTGGGGGAGGTACTGGGCGACCCCACCGGCTGAGATCTTCGGGCCCACAAAAATGTCCCGCACCGATGAAGGTGCGGGACATTTCTTTCCTGGGGGTGCGGGGCTGTATCAATGTGCGGCTCCGCCGCGCGGGCGCGACCAGCCACGACGGACCCGCACCCCGAACAAGACCGTCACCGCCCCAACGCGGCCAGTTCCTTCGCGGCCTCCGTCAGATCCTTGGCCGTGTCGATCGCCCGCCAGTACGCCCCCTGCGGAATCGGGAACCCGGCGAGCCGCAGCTCACGCGCCAGCGTGGGGAACGTCGTCCGCTCATGATCCCCCCGCTCCGGCAGCAGATCGGCGAACGCCGGCGAGAACACGTACACACCCGCGTTGATCTCAAAGGTCGACGGCGGCGCCTCGATGAAGTCCGTGATGTGCCCGAACCCGTCCGTCTGCACCGCGCCCCACGGAATCCGCGGACGCGCGAGCGCCAGCGTCGCCACCGCGTCCCGCTCCCTGTGGAAGTCCGCCATGTCCCGCAGCGAGAACCGGGTCCAGATGTCACCGTTCGTCGCGTACCACGCCTGGTCGGGGTGCGGCAGATGCGCCGCCGCGTACTTCAGGCCGCCACCGCGGCCGAGCGGCTCCGTCTCGATGACGGTCGTGACCCGCACCGGCAGGTCGGCCGCCTTCAGCCAGTCCTGGAGCACCTCGGCGAGGTGCCCACAGCTGACCACCACGTCCGTCACGCCTTCCTCGGCGAGCCAGACAAGCTGATGGCCGATGATCGGAGTCCCCGTGCCGGGGATCTCGACCATCGGCTTGGGCCGGTCGTCGGTATAGGGGCGCAGCCGGGACCCCTGGCCGCCGGCCAGGATCACGGCCTGGGTCGGACGGGACGCGGCGTTCGGATCGGTCATGCCCGAAACTGTACGACGCGCCCCTTGCCCGACTTCGGGCGGTATCCCCACTCGGAGGGATCAGCTGTGGGCCGGTGGGGATCAGCTGTGGGCCGCCGCCACACCCGTCGCGAAGGACGTGTCACAGACGGGGCGGGCGTACGACTGCGCGCGCGTGGGGCCGTACACACGGACCGCGGCACGGCCCAGGGCCCGCGCGATGGAGACGCAGTGCTTCGCGAGCGACGGGCGCTCGTTCACGGCCTCCTGGAGGTGCGTGAGGGCGGTGCCCGGGTTCTTCTCCTGGAGCTCGGTCAGCAGCTGCTCGCGCAGGACGTCCTGCGGGGCGAGGTGGACGCTGCGCGGCTTGCCGTCCGAGACCGTCGCGTCCGACGCGGTGAGCACCGAGGAGCTCGAGGGATCCCCCGACCAGTTGACTCGGGTGACCGCGAGGGTCCCGGAGAGCACCAGGACGACCGGCAGGACAAGGGCGAGGGAGCGGCCGATACGGCGGGCGGGGCCCCGGCCGCGTCGCGTCTGTTGGTAAGTGGAGTGCTTCACGCGTGTGAGGGTAGCGTGCGGTAATGATTTGGCGACATTTAGTCACCGGTTCGGGGGATGAGATGGTGCCGTTCTTTGGGTAAGGCGTTGACGCACACTGCTCGAAATGACCGGTGTGCCGGGGTATTGGGCACCGCTGTCGCGGCACGGAAAGGGCCCCGCAGAGTGTCTGCGGGGCCCTTCTCGTCAACCTGGGTGAATTGCCGCGGTTCGTCCTGGCCGGACTCGGCCGGACTCGGCCGGACTCAGTCGGTGAGGCGCTCGCCCGTGGAGGTCGAGAACACGTGGGTCTCGCCCGGACGCGGCACGACGTGCAGCGTGGCGCCCTTCTCCGGGACCGCGCGGCCGCTGACGCGGACGACCAGGTCCTTCAGGTCGTCGCCGACCTTGGCGGAGCCGTAGACGTAGCCGTCGGCGCCGAGCTCCTCGACCACGTTCACGGAGACCGCGAGACCGGCCGGGGCGTCCTCGGTGTCCTTGGAGAGGGCCGAGGCGGCGGCGCCGTTGTGCTCGACGACGTCGAAGTGCTCGGGGCGGACGCCGACGGTGACGGTGGTGTCACCCTTGTCGGAGGCGGCCTTGAGGGCCTCGCGGTTGACGGGCACCACGCTGTTGCCGAACTTCACACCGCCGTCGGTGATCGGGACCTCGACGAGGTTCATCGCCGGGGAGCCGATGAAGCCGGCGACGAAGAGGTTCGCCGGGCGGTCGTACATGTTGCGCGGGGAGTCGACCTGCTGGAGCAGACCGTCCTTGAGCACGGCCACGCGGTCGCCCATCGTCATGGCCTCGACCTGGTCGTGGGTGACGTAGACGGTGGTGATGCCGAGACGGCGCTGGAGCGAGGCGATCTGCGTACGGGTCGACACGCGGAGCTTGGCGTCGAGGTTGGACAGCGGCTCGTCCATGAGGAAGACCTGGGGCTCACGGACGATGGCGCGGCCCATCGCGACACGCTGGCGCTGACCACCGGAGAGGGCCTTCGGCTTGCGGTCCAGGTACTCGGTGAGGTCGAGGATCTTGGCGGCCTCCTCGACCTTCTGCCGGATCTCCGCCTTGTTGATGCCGGCGATCTTGAGCGCGAAGCCCATGTTGTCGGCGACCGTCATGTGCGGGTACAGGGCGTAGTTCTGGAACACCATGGCGATGTCCCGGTCCTTGGGCGGCAGGTGCGTGACGTCACGGTCACCGATGCGGATGGCGCCGCCGTTGACGTCCTCCAGCCCCGCCAGCATGCGGAGCGAGGTGGACTTGCCACAGCCGGACGGGCCGACGAGGACGAGGAACTCGCCGTCCTCGATGTGGATGTCGAGACCGTCGACGGCGGGCTTCGTGGAACCCGGGTAAATACGGGTCGCCTTGTCGAACGAAACAGTGGCCATGGCTCAGAGGCCCCCTTCTACCGGCAGGAACGTGCCGGACGATCCGTTGTAGGAAGGTGGTGGTGTAGTCCACACAGGTGGACTGGCTCTGGACGGTACCCGCCGTTCATGCGTATGTCAGTACCTGAGCGACTGTGAACTTCACGGAAATTTCCGAGCGGGGCGCCACGGCGACCTAGGTACACTGCTCGGGCGCCTCCTTAGCTCAGCTGGCCAGAGCAACGCACTTGTAATGCGTAGGTCGTCGGTTCGAATCCGACAGGGGGCTCTTGAAAGCCCAGGTCAGGACTGTTCTGGCCTGGGCTTTGTCGTGCCGGACGCCGCCCGCGTCAGGGACTCGTCCGTCAGGCGGTACACCGTCCAGTCGTGCTGGGGGCGGGCGCCCAGGGACTCGTAGAAGTCGATGGCGGGGGTGTTCCAGTTGAGGACGGCCCATTCGAGGCGTTGGTAGCCGCGGTCGACGCAGATGCGGGCCAGTTCGGTGAGGAGGGCCTTGCCGTGGCCGCCGCCGCGGGACTGGGGGCGGACGTAGAGGTCCTCCAGGTAGATGCCGTGGACGCCGCGCCAGGTGGAGAAGTTCAGGAACCAGATCGCGTAGCCGATCACCGTGCCGGTGGTGTCGGTCGCCACGTGGGCGTGGGCCGCGGGGTGGTCGCCGAAGAGTGCGGCGCGGAGTTGTTCCTCGGTCGTGCGGACCTCGGGGAGGGACTTCTCGTAGTCGGCGAGTTCGCGGATCAGGGTATGGAGGGCGGGGATGTCGGCGGGGGTGGCGGGGCGGATCACGTCAGGCTCCCTGGGTGCGCAGTCGGCGGGCGATCTCGAGTTGGCGGGGTTCGAGGGGGCGGCCGTCCTCGATGTCCCAGAGGGCGTTCTGGAGGAGCCGTCCCATGGTCCAGGCTCGCGCGCGTGCGCGGTCCAGGCCGAGGACGTCGGTCATGGCGTCGAAGCGCCAGGTGATCTCGTCGGCGTCGAAGCGGTTGTCGAGGGCGGGCCAGAGTTCGAAGCCGGGGTCGCCGGCGAGGGGTTTGGGGTCGATGGCGAGCCAGGGGGCGCGGCCTGCGGCGAGGACGTTCTCGTCGTGCAGGTCCCAGTGCAGGAGGCGGTCGCCGGGTTCGTCGGCGACTTCGCGGACGGCGGCGGCGCAGTCGGCGACGGTACGGCGTAGCGCGGGGTCGGGGATGCGGGGGAGGGCTTCGGGGGTCTGTTCCAGCATGGCCTGTGCGATGTCGCCGAGGTGGCGCATTTCGGCGGGGGCGGGTTCCGCGGTGAGGTGGGCGAGCAGGTGTGCGATGACGAGGACCGCGTCGCGGGTGCCGGGCAGGGTGGAGAGCATGCGGGTGGAGTCGAGGCGCTCCAGGAGCATGGTGTGGGTGACCGGGTCGTGGTCGAGGAGGCGGACCGCGCCGTCGCCGTCCCAGAGGCGCAGCGCTACGGGTTCGCCGGCGCTCTCCTCGTCGAGGAGCTGGAATTTGAGGGCGGCCGGGGGGCCGTCTTTCAGGGCGGGCCGGACGGGCAGGACGAGCGCGGTGACTCCGTGCAGGGGGGAGCCGTCGGGGCTGAGGTCCCAGCGCTCGAGGAACTCCTCGATCAGTGCGGGCAGTCCGGCGATGAACTCGCGTCCCCGGTCGCCGTTGTAGAGCTCTTGTGTCGCCGCCAGTTCCTCCGGGATGTCGATCACGTGCCGGACCCTACCGGCGTGGGTGAATCGGCTCATGCGGATTAACCGGGGCGTTCACGAGGTGGTGTGGGAGTACGTCCGCCGGGCCCCCGGCACCTATGTGTGGCTGGGGGTCCTCTTCGTGACGACGGTGGCGTTGCACCACATGTCGCCGGAGTTCGAGGAGGAGTTCCTGCGGCAGCGTTCGACGAACATCCATGAGCTGTCGAGCACTCCGGTGCGGGTGCTGGTGGCCAGTGCGATGTGGATCGACGGCGGGCACTGGTTGCCGTACGTCGTCCTGTACTCGGTGTTCCACGCGCAGGCGGAGCGTTGGCTGGGGACCGCGCGCTGGCTGGTGGTGTGTGCGGCGGCGCATGTGCTGGCCACGTTGATCAGTGAGGGGGCGCTGTTGTGGGCGATCCGGTACGGGATGGCGCCGGCGTCGGCGGTCAACACGCTGGACGTGGGGGTGAGTTACGCGCTGGCGGGGGTGGTGGCGGTGCTGGTGTACCGGGTTCCGCGGCCGTGGCGGTACGTCTACGGGTTCGTGGTGCTTGTCGTGTACGCGGTGCCGCTGGTGACCGGGCGGACCTTCACGGATCTGGGGCATTTCACGTCCGTGCTGATCGGATTCGGGTGTCGTCCTCTGGTGAAAGTGCGGAATCCGAAGGAGACAGCGGGTGCGTCGGCGGGTTAACGTCCCTGGCCATGAGCAGCAGTGTCGTGAACGGCGGCGTCTCCTTCTGGTACGCGGACGACGGCTTTCCCGAGGCGCGGGAACCGCTCGCGGGTGACGCGTCGGTGGACGTGGTGATCGTGGGCGGCGGGTACACGGGGCTGTGGACGGCGTACTACCTGAAGAAGGCCGTGCCGTTTCTGCGGATCACCGTCCTGGAGCAGAAGTTCTGCGGCTACGGCGCCTCCGGGCGCAACGGCGGCTGGCTGTACAACGGCGTCGCGGGTCGCGACCGGTACGCGAGGCTGCATGGGCACGAGGCGGCCGTACGGTTGCAGCGGGCCATGAACGACACCGTGGCCGAGGTGGTCCGGGTGGCCGGCGAGGAGGGTTTCGACGCCGGGATCCACAAGGGGGGCGTGCTCGAAGTGGCGCGTACGCCGGCGCAGTTGGCGCGGTTGCGGGCCTTTCACGAGCATGAGCTGTCGTACGGCGAGAAGGACCGTGAGCTGTACGGCGCCCGGGAGACGGCCGAGCGGGTGCGGGTCGCGGACGCGGTGGGTGCGTCCTGGACGCCGCACGGGGCGCGGGTGCATCCGGTGCGGCTGGTGAAGGGGCTGGCGGCGGCCGTCGAGGCGCTGGGCGTGACGATCCATGAGCAGACTCCGGTGACGGAGATCAGGCCCAAGCACGCGGTGACGCCGTACGGCACGGTCCGCGCGCCTTATGTGCTGCGCTGCACGGAGGGCTTCACGGCGGCGCTGAAGGGGCAGCGGCGGACCTGGTTGCCGATGAACTCCTCGATGATCGCGACGGAGCCGCTGAGCGAGGAGCAGTGGGCGGCGATCGGCTGGGAGGGGCGGCAGACGCTGGGGGACATGGCGCACGCGTACATGTACGCGCAGCGCACCGCCGACGGGCGGATCGCGTTGGGCGGGCGCGGGGTGCCGTACCGCTTCGGGTCGCGGACCGACAACGACGGGCGGACGCAGGAGGCGACGGTCCAGGCGCTGCGGGAGATCCTGGTGGGGTTCTTCCCGATGCTGGCCGGGACGCGGATCGAGCATGCCTGGTCGGGGGTGCTGGGGGTGCCGCGGGACTGGTGCGCGTCGGTGACGCTGGACCGGTCGACGGGGATCGGCTGGGCGGGGGGCTACGTCGGCTCGGGCGTCGCGACCGCCAACCTGGCCGCGCGGACGCTGCGTGATCTGGTGCAGCAGGACTCGGGACAGGGCGGGCGGACCGAGCTGACGGAGCTGCCGTGGGTGGGGCACAAGGTGCGCAAGTGGGAGCCGGAGCCGCTGCGCTGGCTGGGGGTGCAGGGCATGTACGCGACGTATCGCACGGCGGACCGGCGGGAGGCGATGAGCCGCCGCGCGGAGTCGTCCCGACTGGCCCGGTGGGCTGACCGGGTTGCCGGACGGCACTGAGTGGTGCGGCCGGCGCCAGGTTGTCGGTCTGCGCCGAGTGGTCGAGGGAGCGGTTCGTCGTCGTGCGGGTGCGGGCCGGTGGGGGCTGGTCGCGCAGTTCCCCGCGCCCCTGGGGGCAGTTGCGGTGGACGTGCGACCAGCCTCCGCCCCTTCACGCCACCGATTCCGGTACCGGTGTCTGTGCCGGGGCTCCCTGCTTCGGTGGCTTCGCTGTCACCATCAGGCCCGCTGTCAGGCCGGTCAGGAGCATGATGGCGGCGGCCCACCAGATGGCCACCGTGTAGCCGTGCACCACGCCTTCCTTGATGACGAGGGCTTTCCGGGACGGGTTGGTGAGGTGGGCGGTGATGTAGGCCGTGCTGCTGGTGGTGGCGATCGTGTTGAGCAGGGCCGTGCCGATCGAACCGCCCACCTGCTGTGAGGTGTTGACGGTCGCCGAGGTGACCCCGGAGTCCTCCGGGGCGACACCCGCGGTGGCCGTGGAGAACACCGGCATGAAGGTGAGGCCCATGCCGAGGCCCATCAGGAGCAGCGCGGGCAGGATCTCGGTGGTGTAGGAGCTGTCCACCGTCAGCTGCGTGAGGATCACCATCCCGCTCGCCGCGAGGACCATGCCGGGGACCATGAGCATGCGCGGGGCGACGCGGTTCATGAGGCGGGCCGAGATCTGGGTGGAGCCGACGATGATCGCGGCGGTCATCGGCAGGAAGGCGAGCCCGGTGCGCACGGGGGAGTAGGCCAGCACGACCTGGAGGTAGTAGGTCATGAACAGGAACAGGCCGAACATGCCGATGACGGCGAGCCCCATGGTCAGGAAGCAGCCCGCGCGGTTGCGGTCCTTGACGATGTGCAGCGGGAGCAGGGGCATCGGGGCCCGGGACTGCCACCACACGAAGGCCACCAGGAGTACGACACCCCCGGCGAGCAGGCCCAGCACCAGCGGGTCGCTCCAGCCCCGGGGTTGGGCCTCGCTGAAGCCGTAGACGATCGCGACCAGGCCGCCGCAGCCCAGCAGCACACCGGGTACGTCGAGGCGGGCGCCCGTGTGGCCGGGGCGGTCGTGGAGGAGGGCGAGGGCGCCGAAGACGGCGATCACCGCGATGGGCACGTTGACGTAGAGGCACCAGCGCCAGTTCAGGTACTCGGTGAGCAGTCCGCCCACGATGAACCCGATCGCGGAACCGGAGCCCGCGAGGGCGCCGTAGATCCCGAAGGCCTTTCCGCGTTCCTTGGGGTCGGTGAAGGTCGTGGTGAGCAGGGACAGCGCGGACGGGGCGAGGACGGCCGCGAAGGCGCCCTGGAGGGCGCGGGCGGCGAAGAGCATGCCGGAGCCGGTGGCGGCGCCGCCGAGTGCGGAGGCGGCGGCGAAGCCGACCAGGCCGATCACGAAGGTGCGTTTGCGGCCCACCAGGTCGGCGATGCGGCCGCCCAGTAGGAGGAGGCCGCCGAAGGCGAGGGTGTAGGCGGTGATGACCCACTGCCGGTTGCCGTCGGACATGCCCAGGTCCTGCTGTGCGGAGGGGAGGGCGATGTTCACGATGGTCGCGTCGAGGACGACCATCAGCTGCGCGAGGGCGATGACCACCAGGCCCCACCAACGGCGTGGATCTTCACCTGTCCGGGTGACATTCACCTGGTCAGAAGACCATGGATCGGTACGGGACGCATCTGGGCGTGTCATGGCTCCAGGACCACCTTTCCGGTTGTGCCGCGGCTCTCCAGCGCCCGGTGCGCGGCGGCCGCCTCGGCGAGCGGGAAGCGTTGTACGGCGGGGGTGAGTCGGCCTGCGGCGGCTTCGGCGAGGCCGCGCAGTTCGAGGGTGCGGAGCGGGTCGGGACCGGCCTTGCGCAGCATCGCGGGGCCGAGCACCTGTTCGGAGACGCCTTCGACGAGGTAGGGACTGCCGTCGTGGATGCCTTCGCCGGACCAGCCGAAGACGATGTGCTGTCCTTCGGGGCCGAGGAGGCGAACGGATGCACGGGCGATGTCCCCGCCCACCCCGTCGAAGACGACCGTGGCGGGCCGGCCGCCGAGGAAGGCGCGGACCTTGTCGGCCCACGAGGAGTCCGTGTAGTCGACGGCGAGGTCGGCGCCGTTCTCCGCGACGAGGGCGACCTTGCGCGGTCCGCCCGCGAGGCCGACGACCGTGGCCCCCGCGTTCTTCGCGTACTGCACGAGCAGCGTGCCGATGCCTCCGGCGGCCGCCGGGATCACGGCCACGGAGTCCGGGCCGAGTGCGGCGAACTGGAGGATCCCCATCGTCGTACGGCCCGTGCCGATCATGGCGACGGCCTGCGCGAAGTCGAGGTTGCCGGGGATCTCGTGGACGCGGTCGACGTCGGTGACGGCGAGTTCGGCGTAGCCGCCGGGGGCGAAGCCGAGGTGGGCGACCACGCGCTTGCCGAGCCACAGCCCGGCGACGCCGTCTCCCAGGGACTCGACGACGCCGGCGACCTCCCGGCCGGGCACGGTGGGCAGCGCGGGCGGCTGGGGCAGCGGGCCCTGGTGCCCTTCGCGCAGGGCGGTGTCCAGGAGGTGGACGCCTGCCGCTCGTACGGCGATACGGACCTGGCCGGGGCCCGGTTCCGGGTCCTCGACGGTCTCGTAGACGAGGTTCTCGGCGGGGCCGAAGGTGTGCAGGCGGATGGCGTGCATGGGGAGAGCTCCCTCTGTCGTCAGGGGACCCACTCTTCGACCTCAAGCATGCTTGAGGTCAAGGGTGTTCCGGCCCAGTGCCAGCGACACGGCGGTCAGCGCGCTGGTGAAGGACACCTCCGAGAGCACTCCGGGCGCCGCGACCTGGTCGCCCGCGAGGTAGACGCCGTCGCCCCGGTCGATCGCGGGCCGGTCGCGCCAGCTGGTGCCGGGCAGGTCGACGGCTCCGGTACGGCCGTTGGCCACGGACTCGCGCCGCCAGGTCACCCGCTCGCGCCAGCCCTCGAAGGCGAGATCGAGGAGCTCCTCCGCACGCGCGACCCCGTCCGCCTTGGACTCGTGCGGCGCGATGGGGATCTGCCCCTGGAGGAGCTGTTCCCCCGCGGGGGCGAGGGACCGGTCCTGGGCGGTGAACCGTTCGATCCAGCCGGGGGAGTCGAGGTCGGAGACGGCGAAGGCGTCGCCGCGGCGGGTGCGCAGGGCGAGGTCGATGAGTGTCGTACGGCCGCTCGGCCAGGTCAGCGAGTCGTCGCCGAGGAGCCGGCGGGCCGCGTCGAGGGAGGTGGCGACGACCACGGGGGTGTCGGTGGGCAGGGTGTCGACGCGGGACAGGGTCTCCATCCGGACGCCCAGGTTCCAGGCGCGGGCGGCCATCCGGTCCACGACCCCGGCCCAGCCGCCGCGAGGGTAGTGCGCCTCGGGCGGCAGCTTGGTGGCGCGCCGCAGCCGCTCCTGCACGAACGCGGCGGACAGGGCGCCGGGGTCGTGGTGGAAGAGGGCCACGGCGGAGTAGTGGGCGGCGGCGCGGGCGCCCTCCTCGCCGGCCTGCCGGGTCGCCCACGACAGGAAGTCCTCGTCGACGGGGGCCTGTTGGGCGCCGCGGCGCAGCAGTTTGAGCATGGCGAAGGGCGGGGTGCGGCGCAGCACGCCCTTGTGCCGCAGCCGCAGCCGGGCCGCCTCCAGGGGCGGGAGGGGCGCGAGCGGGCCGATGAGGTCGCGCTGCCGGAGCCAGGACCAGTGCGGGCCGCCGTTGTAGAGGGCGTGCGGGCCGTCGTTGGTGAGGTACGGCCCCTCGGCGGTCCTGGCCCGGCCGCCGAGGGTGTGGTGGGCCTCGTACACGGTGACCTTGGTGCCCGCCTCGGCGGCGGTGATCGCCGCGGTCAGTCCGGCGAGGCCGCCGCCGATGACGGTGATGCGGTGCATGGCTGGGGCTCCTTCTGGAGGGGGTCGGGTCGCGTCTTTTCTTGTCTTCTCGCGTCTCTCTCGTCGATATGACTGCTGGAGGGCGCCGGAGTGTGACATGGGGGCTGTTCGTGCAGGTCAGGGGATTTGTCAGTGGTGGGGTGCAGGATGGGGGCATGGTGAGCCGAGGGACGGGTGCGGGCAGGGTGAAGGGGGCGCGGCGGCCGGAGGTGCGGCTGCCGCCGCTGGAGCCGTTCGGGGGAGGGGGACTGGAGCCGGACGGGGACTACGACGGGGTGGAGTTCCCGGAGACCGACTTCGCGGGCCAGGACGGGGCGGGGGCCCGCTTCATGGACTGCGCGCTGAAGGGGTGCGCGCTGGACGAGACCCGGCTGCACCACGCCCGCTTCCTCGACTCGGTCCTCACCGGCATCCGGGGTGTGGGCACCGACCTCGCGGAGTCGACTCTGCGGGACGTCGAGGTGATCGACGCCCGCCTGGGGGGAGTTCAGCTGCACGGCGCGGCTCTGGAGCGGGTCGTGATCCGCGGCGGCAAGATCGACTATCTGAACCTGCGTACGGCCGTCCTGCGGGACGTGGTCTTCGAGGGCTGCGTGCTGGTGGAACCGGACTTCGGGGGCGCGCGGCTGGAGCGCGTGGAGTTCGTGGACTGCGCGCTCAAGGGCGCGGACCTCACGGCGGCGACCCTGAAGGACGTCGACCTGCGCGGCGCCGCGGCACTGGAGATCGCCCGCGGGGTGGACCGACTCGCGGGGGCGGTGATCAGCCCGTCCCAACTGCTGGATCTGGCACCGGTGCTGGCGGCGGAGGTGGGGATTCGGGTGGAGTGAGGGAGCGGGTGGATTTTGCCTGGGCGAGGGCCGATCGGCATCGATCCGTAGCATGATCGCCCCCTGTGATCGGGAAGCCTGGACACGGAGGGATCACCTGATCCGTCCGCAGCGCGCCACTTCCCGGGAGCACCCATGCGCCTTCGATCCGCGACCCTCCTTCTGCCGGTCGCCCTGTGCCTGGCGGCCACCGCGGCCTGCGGTGGCTCGGACTCCTCCGGTGACGACTCAGGGCCCATCGGCGCGCGGCAGACCAAGGGCGTGGACTACTGCAAGCTCCTGTCGGACGACGAGATGGCCAAGGCCCTCGGGGTGAAGAGGGTGGAGCTCGAGTCGGGGGACGCGACCGACGACTGCGGATGGAAGGTCCCGGTGGACGGGGAGGCGGACGGTGGGTTCCAGATAGGCAGCTTCTATCTGCCGCAGGGGAGCGGCATGATCACGGTCGGCGGTCTCCAGGCCAACAGACAGATCGTCCAGTCGGGCTGCCAGATCGTGGTCACGGCCAATGGCGAGACCGACCCGGCCGTCACCTCGCAGAACGCCGTGGACGCGGTGCGGGTCTGGTACCTGGCGCAGGGCGTCTCCGACGACGAGCAGGAGTGCAAGGCGGCGAGCAAGCTCGCCGAGGTCGTCATGCGGGCCCTGCCGGAGGCGTGAGCCGAGCCGTCGCCTCCGGGCCTGTTCAGCCCTCGCTCAGCACTCGCCGCAGCGTCGCCCACCCCGCCGGGCCCCAGGTCGGTTTGCCGCCGGGGAGGCCCTTGTCGCCGGCCTGGCCGATGGTGATCAGGCCGAAGGCGCGGGCGGTCGCCCAGGCGCGGGCGCGGGTGATCAGGGCGGGGTCGTGGGTGCCGTACGAGTTCAGGAAGCGGGTTGCTGCGCCGTCCGGGAGGAGGATCCAGGCGGCCGAGAGGTCGGTCGCCGGGTCGCCGGCGCACAGTTCGCCGAAGTCGACGACGCCCGCGAGCGTCCCGTCCGCGACGACCACGTTCGCGGGGTGCAGATCGCCGTGCAGCCACAGCGCGGGCTGCTGCCAGACGGGCGCGGCGAGGCCCGCCTCCCACACCGTGCGGATGTCGGCCGTGGAGAACTCGCCGAAGTCCATGGTCCGGAGCGTCTCCTCGATCCGGGACGCGAAGGTCGCGAGCGGCACGCCCCGGTCCGGGTTGGCCGGTGCGTCGGCGGGTGCCGGGCGGTGCAGGGCGCGCAGGAAGTCCGCGAGGGCGTCGGCCGCGTGGTCGGCGCGGGTGACCGGGACGCGGTCGGCCGGGTCGCCGGGGACCCATGCGACGACCGTCCAGGAGGCGGGGAAGAGGGAGGACGGCCGGCCGAGCCGGACCGGCGTGGGCACGGGAAGCGGGAGCAGCGGCGCGAGCCTCGGCAGCCAGCGGTGCTCCTTGGCGAGCAGTTCCGGAGCCCGGGCCGTGCGGGGCAGCCGTATCGCCAACTCCTTTCCGAGCCGCCAGAGTTCGTTGTCCCAGCCGCGGAAGACGGGCCCCACCTCCAGGTCCGCGAGGTCCGGGTGCTGTTCCTTCAGCAGGGACCGCAGCAGCGTCTCGTCGACCGGGGTGTCGATGCTCTGCATGGTCACTTCACCCTCGGGAATCGGGCCTGGAGCGTCCAGATGGCCGGGTTCTCGCCCAGGTCCTCGTGCAGGTCGACCAGGTCGGCGATCAGATCGTGCAGGAAGTCCCGGGCCTCACGGCGCAGTTCGGCGTGGGAGAAGGTGAGCGGGGGCTCCTCGGCCCGCATCCAGTCGGCCTCCACGTCCACCCAGCCGAAGCGGCGCTCGAAGAGCATCCGGTCGGTGGACTCGGTGAAGTCGAGCTCCGCGTGCTGGGGGCGGGAGGCGCGGGAGCCGGCCGGGTCCCGGTCGAGGCGTTCCACGATGTCGCACAGCGCCCACGCGAAGTCGAGCACCGGCACCCATCCCCAGGCTGTGGACAGCTCCCGGTCCTCCTTGGTGTCCGCGAGATAGACGTCCCCGCAGAACAGGTCGTGCCGCAGCGCGTGGACGTCCGCGCGCCGGTAGTCGGTCTGCGGGGGGTCCGGGAAGCGGTTGGAGAGGGCGTAGCCGATGTCGAGCACGTACGTGATGGTGTCACGCGGGCTCTCATAGGATCGCCGCGTGCCCCGATCCGCGCCGTTCGCCCGCCTCGCCCTGCCTCTCGTGAGCAGCAGGGCCGGGTGCGTCCTGACCGCGAGCACCAGGATCGCGAGCACCAGGATTGCGAGCACCAGGACCGCCGGCACCAAGGCCGCGTGCGTCCTGACCTCCTGTGTCCTGGCCGTGAGCGTTCTGACCGGGTGCGACGGCGGAGTGCACGGCACCCCCGGCGGCTCCGGCCTGCGCGACCCGTACTTCCCGAAGATGGGCAACGGCGGCTACGACGTCACCCACTACGACCTCGACCTCGCCTACGCCCCGGACAGCGACAGGCTCTCCGGCACCGCGACCCTCACCGCCCGCGCCACGCAGGACCTCACCGCGTTCGACCTCGACCTCGACGGCTTGGACGTGAAGAAGGTCACCGTCGACGGCGACGGGGCCCGCTGGAACCGCGCCGGCCAGGAGCTGACCGTACGGCCGCACGACGACCTCGACGAGGGCCGCACCTTCCGGGTGACCGTCCGCTACTCCGGCACCCCGAGGACGATCACCGACCCGGACGGCTCCCAGGAGGGCTGGCTGCCCACCGACGACGGCGCGGTGGCGCTCGGCGAACCGACCGGCTCGATGGCCTGGTTCCCCGGCAACCACCACCCCTCCGACAAGGCGTCCTACGACCTCACGATCACCGTCCCCGAGGGCCTGCGGGCCGTCTCCAACGGCGAGTTGACGGCGCAGCGCACCGCGGACGGCCGTACGACATCCACCTGGCACACCGCCGAACCGATGGCGAGCTACCTCGCCACCCTCGCGATCGGCGACTACGACATCCAGCGCTCCACGACCCCCTCCGGGCTGCCCCTGTACACGGCCGTCGACCGGACGGAGGTGGCCGCGAGCCGGAAGGTGCTGGCGCGGATCCCGGAGGTGCTGCGGTGGGAGGAGAACACCTTCGGGCCGTACCCCTTCTCCTCCGCGGGGGTGATCGTCGGCCCCCGGGGCTCCGCGGAGTACGCCCTGGAGACGCAGAACCGCCCCTTCTTCCCCGGCCCTCCCGACACCGCCACCCTCGTCCACGAACTCGCCCACCAGTGGTACGGCGACTCGGTGTCCCCGCGGAGCTGGCAGGACATGTGGCTCAACGAGGGCTTCGCGACCTACGGCGAGTGGCTGTGGGAGGAGAAGCACGGCGGGAGAAGCGCGCAGCAGATCTTCGACGAGGTGTACGCCCGCGGCGCGGACGACGACGTCTGGTCCTTCCCGCCCGCCAAGCCGTCGAGCGCCGCGCACATCTCCGACAGCCCGGTCTACGTGCGCGGCGCGATGGTCCTGCACCGGATCCGCCAGACGGTCGGCGACACCGTCTTCGCCCGCATCCTGCGGGGCTGGGCGACGACCCACCGACACGGCACCGCGGACACCGCCGACTTCACGGCGTACGTCGAGAAGCAGGCCCCGGACAAGGACTTCACCCCGATCTGGGACGACTGGCTGTACGGCGACGGCAAGCCGGCGGAACCCGGGTCCTGATCCTGTCGTCCTCGCCTGAGTTCCTGGCGTGCTACGCGCTCTTCGAGGTCGTCCACCTCAGGGCCGACACCATGGTCTACGTCGTCCCCACACCCCCTTCTGCCTCGTCCTCGGCGCGCTCGTCCGCGGGGCGCCGCCCGTCAGCGACTCCCGCCTGACAGGTCCTTGCGCAGTACCGAGCAGGGGCGGTCCCGTTGGCGGTCCGTGCGGTGGTCGATGACCTCGTAGTCGAGGGCGGTCCAGAAGGCGAGGGCGCGGTCGTTGCCGTCGAGGACGGCGAGGCGTACGGCGGTGCGACCCTCGGTGCGGAAGCGGTCCTCGACGAGTGCCGCCAACTGCCTGCCGTAGCCCTGTCGTTGACGTGAGGCGTCCACCATCAGCAGCCCGATCCACGGGTCCGGGTCGGCCGGGTCGGGGTGGTGGGCGAGGGTGATCGCGACCCCGACCAGCCGCCCCTCGCTCCGCGCGAGCAGCACCTCCGCGTCCGGCTGCGCGAGCTCGTCGGCCAGTTCGGCGGCCACCTGCTCGGGCCGGATGTCGTCGGGATCCGGAAAGTCACCGCTGAGGGCGTGGAAGTCGCGGTGGGCGGCGTAGAGGGCGGTGAGTTCGGTGAGCAGGGGGGCCGGGATGTCACGGTCCTGCGAGAGGCGGAGCGGGGTGAGGCGCATACCGGCACCGTAGTTGCCGTCTGCTGTCACGTGGGGGCAGCCGGTCCGTGGCGGGGCGGTCACAGCCGGGCCCCGGCGCGATGATCACAGTCGGGTCGCCGTGCGGATCAGGGCCGCGAGGGGGAGGGAGCGGCTGTGGGCGGGCCAGGCGATGTGGGTGACCACGGGTGGGGCGTCGGTCAGGGGGACGGCGGTGTGGTCGGACCACAGCCAGGCGCGGGCGGAGTCGGGGAAGACCGCCACCGTGCGGCCGAGCGCGATCAGCTGGGCCAGTTGGGTCTGGTCGTGGATCTCGGGGCCCGGCCCGGGCGGGTAGGCGTCGTCGCGGGACCAGCGGGCCAGCGGCAGGTCCGGGATGTCGGTGACGTCGGCCAGGGACAGCGACTCGCGCGCGGCGAGGGGATGCCCGGCGGGCAGGATGGCGATCTGCCCCTCGGTCAGCAACTCCTCGCTGTCGAACCCGGCGAGGGAGTTGAACGGCGCGTGCATGAGCGCCACGTCGGCGCGGCCGTCGCGCAGCATGTCCCCCTGCTCGCACGTGCCGCTCGGCAGCACCTCGACCTCGACCGCGTCGGGCTCGGCCGCGTAGGCGTCGAGGAGTTTGTGCAGCAGCTCGTGGGAGGCGGCGGCCTTCACCGCCAGCACCAGCCGGTTGCGGCGGCCGCCGCCGGCGTCGCCGGCGCGTGCGGTGCGGCGTGCGGCGGCGGTGACCGCGTCCAGCGCCGCGCGGCCCTCGTGCAGCAGCATCTCCCCGGCGTCGGTCAGGGCGACCCCGCGGCGGTTGCGGTCCAGCAGGCGCACGCCGAGCCGCCGCTCCAGCTGCTGCATGGCCCGGGACAGCGGCGGCTGGGCCATGCCGAGGCGCTCGGCGGCGCGGCCGAAGTGCAGCTCCTCGGCGACGGCCAGGAAGTACCTCAACTCGCGGGTCTCCAGGGTCTCCACACGTCCAGCGTAACCGGCCGGTGATACCCGCCGGGTATGACAGGGCACCGCTTCGGTATTGGCGGAGCGGGTCCCGGGCGGCCGAACATCAAGGACATCGACGGCGTACGTCGAGTGACATCGACTGCGTACGTCGAGTGACATCGACGGCGTCGCAACTCGACGTCCTTTCGGCTCAGCAGGGAGACACAGCCATGAACACACCGTCCGCCGCGCTGCCCGGTGGCACCTGGTCCCTGGGTGACCTGACCGTCACCCGCTTCGGCTACGGCGCCATGCAGCTCGCCGGACCCGGAGTCATGGGCCCGCCCGCCGACCATGAGGGCGCGCTCTCCGTCCTGCGGGAGGCCGTCGACCTCGGGATCACCCACATCGACACCGCCGGCGCCTACGGGCCACGCGTCACCAACCGGCTGATCCGTGAGGCGCTGCACCCCTTCCCGAGCTCGCTGCACATCGTGACCAAGGTCGGCGCGGTACGCGACGAGCAGGGCGGCTGGCCTCCGGCCCGGCAGCCGGAGGAGCTGCGCAGGGCCGTCCACGAGAACCTGGAGGACCTCGGCCTCGACTCGCTCGACGTGGTCAACCTCCGGCTCGGCGACGCCCTCGGACCCCGGCCCGGCTCGCTCGCCGAGCCCTTCGAGACCCTCGCCGAACTCCAGCGGCAGGGATTGATCCGGCACCTGGGGGTGAGCAACGCGACCGCGGAACAGGTCGCGGAGGCACGCGGGATCGCACCGATCGTGTGCGTGCAGAACCTGTACAACCTCGCCCACCGCCACGACGACGACCTGATCGACGACCTCGCCGCCGAGGGCATCGCCTATGTGCCGTTCTTCCCGCTCGGCGGCTTCACACCGTTGCAGTCGTCGGCGCTCACCGCCGTGGCCAACCGGTTGGACGCGACGCCGATGTCGGTCGCCCTGGCCTGGCTGCTCCGGCGATCCCCGAACATACTGCTCATCCCCGGCACTTCATCGGTGGCCCACCTGCGCGAGAACGTCACCGGCGCGGGCCTGGCCCTCTCCGACGAGGACGTCACCGAGCTGGACAAGATCGGCGCCTGAGACATGCCTGGGGCCCCGGGACGGTAGCTGCCCGGGGCCCAGCAAACCGGCTGCTTCCGCTTGGACTACCAGCGGTACCAGCGGCCCTTGCGACCGCCCGCGTCCGCGCTGCGCAGCACGAAGCCGAGCAGCCAGACGACCAGCACGATGACGGCGAGCCACCACAGGGCCTTCAGTGCGAATCCCGCACCGAAGAGAAGCAGGGCCAGAAGCAGAACGACAAGCAGGGGAACCATAGTTATCAACCTCCGCCGGTCCTGTTGCCCGCGGATTCGAAGAACACACAGCGAATCTGCCTGGTTTCTCCACGACTCTCCCGGGAACTGGACCCAGTTTCGTCACCGGTACCTCGGCAGGTCGTCCGTGGAGATGGTCCAGTCGCCGATGGTGACGTCCTCGCCGTAGACGAAGTCCTTGCGGGTGGCGTAGCGGGGGCCGTCGTCGTTCACTCGGGCGAGTGAGGCGAGTTGAGTTGGAGGGCCCGCAGCACCGGCGCCCGGATCCCCAGGTGCCGGTGCTTACGCACTTATTGCACAAAAAATCTTCACTCGTAGGACGCGTGTTCCTAGGATGCGGAGATCAACAGGCCCGTAGGTGGGGGATACATGCGAATACGTGTTGCGGTCACTGCCGTTGTCTCCGGAGCCGTCGTGCTGTCCGCGCTCGCCGTTCCGGTCGTCGCGCAGGCGGCGGAACGCAGCAGTGCGCTGGAGCTCAGACCGAACGACTCGCTGGGCAACACCAAGTTCACGGACGCGGTCGTCAACGGCGGCAAGGACATCGTCCTCGGCACCACCGGCACGAAGACCGTCGTCGTCACGTACACCGCCACCGACCAGAACGGCGTGGCCGTCACCGAGGCCTTCCTCTGGCAGGGCACCGACAGCTCGACCACGGAGGGCATCACCGGTGGCCTGGGGACGGACGACGACCCCGACTGCACGGAGACGGCCACCCAGGGCACCTACCACTGCAAGGCCGTCTTCAACATCCACCCGGCCACCGACATGAAGGACAACGGCGTCGCCGGGAAGTGGAAGCTGTTCCTGGGCGGCTGGGACCTCTACGCGAACGCCAGTTACAACGACGACGTCACCACCACCTCGATCAAGAAGGCCGCCACGCTGACCGCCGACGCGACTCCCGAGCCGGTCAAGAAGGGCAGGACGATCACCGTCACGGGCAAGCTCGCCCGCGCGAACTGGTCCACGGGCAAGTACGCGGGCTATGTCTCGCAGCCGGTGAAGCTCCAGTTCCGCAAGAAGGGCAGCAGCACCTACACCACCCTCAAGACCATCAAGACCAACAGCACGGGCGTCCTGAAGACCACGACGAAGGCCACGGTCGACGGCTACTACCGCTACTCCTTCGCGGGCACCCCCACCACGGCCCCCGCGACAGCGCCGGGCGACTTCGTCGACGTCAGGTAGGTCGGCGGTGACGAGAGCGAGGCGGGAGCGCGGGGCCCGCACCAGCCCGTGGGACGTCTCGCTCGAGTACCTGGCCTTGCTGCTCCTGGGCAGAGTTTTCCTGGAGTTCGTGATCCACCTGTTCTCCCTTGCCCGCGACTTCTCCGTCGGAAAGCTGGCCGACGCCTTGCTCGACCTGGGTGTGGGACTGGTCCTCTCCTTCCTCCTGCTCTGTCTTTTCGTTCGCCTCAGGTCGTGGAGGAGGGGGAGGGCGGAGCGCTAGGGGTACGTCACCTCGGCCCACACCGTCTTGCGTGGTGAAGGGCCGGGGGAGACGCCCCAGCGGGTGGACAGGGCGTCGACCAGTAGGAGGCCGCGGCCCGACTCCGTGTCCGGGGGCGGGAGTTCGGTGTGGGGGAGGTGGTCACCCCGGGTGTCCGTGACCTCGATGCGCAGGGTGTCCCCGACGACGTACAGCGTCACGCGGAAGTCGCGTCCCGGGACCCGGCCGTGCGTCGCCGCGTTCGCCGCCAGCTCCGCCACGATGTGCTCCGCGGGGTGCAACGGGAGTCCCCACTCGCGCAGTTGCTCCGTCGCCAGGAGTCTGGCCAGGCGGGCGCCCCGCGGGGTCGGGGAGAGCAGGACGCTGAAGTTGCGGATCACAGCGGTTTCTTGATTCACGTCACTCAGCGTGGTGGTGCTCGCTTACCGTGAACAGTGACGGAGTCGATACGTACGGTGACTGTCCGGACACTGTCCGGTCGTGTCCGGGCTGTCGGGGGCCGTCGTAGGGGTAGGGCGAGGCGAGTAGGGACGTACGGCGGAGGGGCGCGGGATGCGTGTGGACGGCGAGACGGTCGACCCGGACGACGAGTGGGGAGTCGCGGTCATCGCGACCGTCGGGCGGCAACTGAAGCTGCGGCGCGAGGCCGTGGGGATGCGGGCCGCGGAGTTCGGGGAGGCGGTCGGGTACGGCGAGGACCTCGTCTACAAGATCGAGGGCGGCAAGCGGATTCCCCGACAGGAGTATCTGGACAGGGCGGACGAGGTGTTGGGGGCCGGCGGGCTCATCTCGGCGGCCTG
Source organism: Streptomyces sp. NPDC057253 (assembly GCF_042669125.1). Classification (NCBI taxonomy): domain Bacteria; kingdom Bacillati; phylum Actinomycetota; class Actinomycetes; order Kitasatosporales; family Streptomycetaceae; genus Streptomyces; species Streptomyces sp. NPDC057253. The sequence continues at coordinate 27,754 of NZ_JBHUXV010000110.1, forward strand.
GGAGGACGTCAAGAAGGTCCGGTATCCCAAGAAGGTGCGCGAGCTTGCCAAGTTGGAGGGGCAGGCCGTTGAGATCGGGGTCTACGAGTGCAACAGCGTCCATGGGTTGTTGCAGACGCCTGAGCATGCACGCGCCGTGATCTCCGCCGCGCAGCCGCCCTATTCGCCGGACGATGTGGAGCGCATGGTGACCGCTCGGCTCGCGCGGCAGTCGGTCTTCGAGCGCGTTCCGGCCCCGTCCATTCACTTCGTGCTGGAAGAGGCGGCCCTGCGTCGTCCCATCGGAGGCACAATGGTGTGGCGACGGCAGCTCGAACACCTGCTGGAGGTGGGGCAGCTGCACAACGTCGTGCTTCAGGTGATGCCGCTGAACACCGAAGTGCACTCCGGTCTGGACGGAAAGATCGAGCTGCTGAAGTTCCCTGATGGAACGGCTGTTGGGCGTTCCGAGGGTCGTCCGACCTCGGATCCGAAACAGCTGCGCATCCTGGAACTGCGGTATGGCACGATCCGCGCGCAGGCTCTCTCACCAAGAGAGTCGCTGGTCCTCATCGAACAACTGCTGGGAGAAACATGATCCGCAAGTCCGCTGCCGGGGACGTCTCCGACCTGGCGTGGTTCAAGAGCAGCTACAGCAGCGGCAACGACGGCAACTCCTGCGTCGAGATCGCGGTAGCGCCTCGCACGGTTCACGTCCGGGACTCCAAGCACGACACCGCCGGTCCCCGTCTGGCCTTCACCCCGGCCAGCTGGACCGCGTTCGTGTCGCAGCACTGACGCCGGAGCCCCCGGCCGGTACGGCCAGGGGCTCCCGCTCAGCTCAGCGAACCTCAGACGTTGACACCGAAGTCCTGCGCGATGCCGACCAGGCCGGACGCGTAGCCCTGGCCCACCGCGCGGAACTTCCACTCCGCGCCGTTGCGGTACAGCTCGCCGAAGACCATCGCCGTTTCCGTGGCCGCGTCCTCGGAGAGGTCGTAGCGGGCGATCTCGGCGCCGCCGGCCTGGTTCACGATGCGGATGTAGGCGTTGCGGACCTGGCCGAAGTTCTGCGAGCGGTTCTCCGCGTCGTAGATCGAGACCGGGAAGACGATCTTGTCGATGTCGGCCGGGAGGCCGGCCAGGTTGACGTTGATCGCCTCGTCGTCGCCCGCGCCCTCGCCGGTGCGGTTGTCACCGGTGTGGACGATGGTGCTGTCCGGGGTCTGCTTGTTGTTGAAGAACACGAAGTGGGCGTCCGAGTAGACCTTGCCCTGCGTGTTGACCGCGATCGCGGAGGCGTCGAGGTCGAAGTCCGTGCCGGTGGTGGTGCGGACGTCCCAGCCGAGGCCCACGGTGACGGCGGTCAGGCCCGGAGCCTCCTTGGTGAGCGAGACGTTGCCACCCTTGGACAGGCTTACAGCCATTGTTGGGAGTCCCTTCCCTCGTTAAGTAACGGGCACGAAGCTACAGCTACCTCTATGAACGCCGCGAGAGGTGTCGAAGGTTCCCCGCTTCTTTACTTTCTTTACCCAAGCGGAAGCAGGCGGCGGCCGGGGGATATTGGGGTGACGTGGACTGGTCAGAGGCGGGAACATGGACCTCATGTCCGGTCCTTACGTCATCCGCGGCTCCGTCTCGCTTCCCGAGGCCGAGCTCATGTGGCGTTTCTCGCGGTCGTCCGGTCCGGGCGGTCAGCATGTCAACACCAGTGACTCCCAGGTCGAGCTGCGCTTCGACCTCGCCCGCACCGAGGCCCTGCCCGAGGTGTGGAAGCAGCGGGCTCTCGACAGGCTGGCCTCGCGGCTCGTCGACGGGGTCGTGACCGTACGGTCCTCCGAGCACCGGTCCCAGTGGCGGAACCGGGAGACGGCGGCGGTGCGGTTGGCTGCGCTGCTGGCGGAGGCGACGGCGCCGCCGCCGAAGCCGCGGCGGCCCACGCGGATCCCTCGCGGGATCAATGAGCGGCGGTTGCGGGAGAAGAAGGCGCGGTCGGACACGAAGCGGGGGCGGTCGGGGCGGGACTGGGGGTGACCGGCTGCCTTTCGGGTGCGGCGCCGTCGGGGCTGGTCGCGCAGTTCCCCGCGCCCCTAAAAACGCTTCGCGTTCACGTTCGTACACGGCCTACGCCAGCTCCAGGACCCCCACCGTCTCTCCGCCGCTCAGTTCCCCGGTCCTGCGGAAACCCAGCCTGGTGTAGAACTCCGCCGGGCCCTTCTCGCCCTCGTGCCACGTGACGTACAGCTCCTTCGTGCCCCGGCGGCGCAGCTCAGCCGCGACCGAGTCCACGGCGAAGCGGCCGTAGCCCCTGCCCTGGGCGTCGGCCGCGATGTTCAGGCGCCACAGGCCGGAGCGGAGCAGGGTGCCGCCGTCGGCGCGCCAGTCGATGTCGAGGAAGGCCATCAGGAAGCCGACCGGGCGGTCGCCGTCGACGATCAGGCGGGGCCAGGCCACGCCCGGGGGATGGACGTAGGCCTCGGCGAGGGACTGCATGACCGGGGAGACCGCGAATTCCTGGTCGGGGTGGACGCGTATAGCGGTCGCGGTTTCGAAATTCCCGGGTGTGATCTCTTCGAGGCGTGGTGCGAATGTCATCCGGGGACCTTAGGCGGGCGGATGCGCGCGGCGCCACGGAATTCATCCCAACTGCCGGTACCTGCCCCGGAAATAGGTCAGCGGACCGCCGTCCGCGCTCGGCACGTCCGCCGTCAGGACCCGGCCGATCACCAGGGTGTGGTCACCGGCCTGGACGCGCTGCTCGGTGCGGCACTCCAGGGTGGCGAGGGCGCCGCCCACGAGCGCGGCGCCGGTCGCCGCGCCGCGGACGTACGGGATGTCCTCGAACAGCAGGCGGTCGCTGATGCGGCCCTTCATGGCGAAGCGGCCGGCGATGTGCCGCTGGCTCTCGGACAGGACGGAGACCGCCCAGTGCGGCTGCTCGTCGAGGAGGTCGTCCATCCGGGAGCCGGTCCGCAGGCTGACCAGCACCAGAGGCGGGTCGAGGGAGACCGACAGGAAGGCCGTGGCGGTCATGCCGACGTCCTCGCCCCCGGGTCCCTCGGCGTCGAGCGGGGGCTCGAACGCGGTCACCAGGACCACGCCCGCGGCCAGCCGGGACATGGCCGCGCGGAACTCGTCGTTGCTCACCCCCACAGCATGCCCGGAGGCGGGCGAGGGGATCATCGGGACGGCGGGGGCGGGAGGGTTCGACACGCCGGAAACGCTAATCTCGGCGTCGCGTGTCGCGCATCGGGCCTCCGCCCGAGACCGGACCTAGGTCTTCCGGCGGACCGCTCACCAGGGGCTCCACAATCGCCCAAAGTTTGTGTTCAGTAAGCGCACAGGAAAAACGCAGAAACCCCGCTCAATTGCTCACCTTTCGCTGTGACTTGAGTCACAAGAGGTACCAATTGTTGACCCTGTGTACCGAGCGGGCAGCGCGCTGTGATTCAGTGGCTGGACAGATGACCCTTGATTCGCTGCGAGGTCTCGGGGGGAGGGCAAGCAATGGAGACCGAGTCGGAGCCCTACGTCCGTCTTGCGTCCCTGCGACAACTGCACCAGGTCATGGCCGACATGAACACGGCCCGTAGCCTGGCCGACACACTGCAGACCGTCGCGAACGGCGTGGTCACCGCACTCGGTTACGAACTGGCGTGCGTCAATCTCGTGCGCCCCGACGGCGACCTCGTGGTCGCCGCCTTCTCCGGGAACCAGGCCGCCGAGGCGCTGATCACCGGCCGGGTGGGCTCCCGCGAGTCCTGGGAGCGCCGGCTGAGCATGGGGGAGACCTGGGGCGACCTGGTCTTCATCCCGCACACCGAGGGCTGGGTCCTCGACGACGACGACGTCCCGCAGTGGTACACCGACGGGCCCGCGCCCCGCTTCGAGGACGAGTGGCACCCCTCCGACCGGCTGTTCGCGCCCATGTACACGCCGAGCGGGTCGGGCGGACAGTGCGGCGAGCTGATCGGCGTGCTCTCCGTGGACCGGCCGCGCAACGGCCGCCGGCCCGGCGCCTGGGGTCGCGAAGCGCTCCAGATGTACGCCTTCCAGGCCGCCATCGCGATCAGCAACGCGCGTCTACGTGCGAATATGCAGCGGGCACTGGTCAGACTCGAAAGGGAGCAGCAGGCTCTCAGGGCCAGCGAGGAGAGCTTCCGGCAGGCCTTCGAGTACGCCCCCTCCGGCATGGCCATCGCCGAGATGGGCGGCGACCAGCACGGCCGGATCCTGCGCACCAACGACGCCCTGTGCCGCCTGCTGGGCCGCCCCGCCTCCGCGATGCGCCGCTACTCCTTCTCCGACCTCGTCCACCCCGAGGACATAGGCACCCTGCTGCGCACCTCGGCCGAGGGCGGACGCGCGGAGCTCCGCCTCGGCCGCCGGGACGGCACGTACGTCTGGGTGTCCCTGCGC
>NZ_JBHUXV010000111.1:0-32097 GCF_042669125.1 Streptomyces sp. NPDC057253
GGGCCGCACAGGGGGAGCGGACCCGCCGCCGGACCTTCTCGGCGGTGGTGGCCGACTGCCGCCCCTGGCCCGGGCGGCGGTGGGGAGCCGGTCACCTGGTGGAGGACGCTAAACCTGAGCGTGTCCGGGAGGTAACGCGTTGTGCGGAAGTGCCGCCAGGGGACCGCCGGGTGACCGAAGGTGACCATGATCGCGGGGTGGCGTCGTCGACTTCGCGCGGTGCGCTGACCGAAGTCGGGATTCTCGGACGCGCGGGAGGTTTGGAGTGCTATGGGCCGCATATATGCAAGATCTGCCGAAGGGGCCGGTGCGGGCGTCCACAGGGGCCCCGCATAGGCTCCGGCCTCATGGACGTACTCATCCATCTCTTCGTGGGCCTGCACATCATCGGCATCGCCTCGCTGCTCGGCGGCTTCCTCACCCAGATGAAGGCGATGGGCCAGGGCACCGCCCGGTTCGTCCCCGCGATGCTGCACGGCGCCGCGACCATGCTGGTCACCGGGGTGATCCTGGTCGGCCTCAACCAGGCAGACGACCAGCACGTCAACAACATCAAGATCGGCGTGAAGCTGGCCCTGCTGATCGTGATCCTCGGACTCGTCTATGTGAAGCGTGACGACGAGAAGATCGACAAGGGGCTGTTCGGCCTGGTCGGCGCGCTGACCACGGCCAACGTCTTCATCGCGGTGCTGTGGACCTGAGAGCGGCACGCGCCTCGGCGACCGCCCCCGCGGCGACGGCCAGCCAGGCCGCCACCGCCACCCACAGCAGCACCTCACCCGGCGTCCTCAGCCACGAGACGTCCAGGGCGTCCGAGACCGACAGCGTCGCCGCCGCGACCATGCCCATCGGGAAGACGGTGGCCCAGCGCCGCACGTCGTAGCGCGGCCGCGGCCACAGGCACTCGGCCGTGAGCAGCACGGCGTACCAGGCCAGGACGAGCACCAGCAGGGTGGCGGTCACCGCGCGCAGCACGCCGAGGTCGTCGTCGTTCCACAGGTACAGGGACGCGCTGTCGGCGGCGATCAGCCTCGCGCCGGCCAGCGCGGAGATCGCGAGCGCGCCGCCCGCGATCCAGTGGTCACCGTGACTCTCCAGCACCTGGCGCGGGTCGAAGCGGAAGAGCGCGACGCCGTAGAGGACCAGGCCGAGCCAGAACAGCACGAGCGCGGTGTGTGCGAGCCAGGCCGCCGATTCGGCCGCCGCGAGGGTGGCGCCGAGCACCGCGAGGCCCTGGGTGGCCACACAGCCCAGGAACACCCCGCCGGGCATCCGCCGCGTCCAGTGGCTCATGACGAGCACGATCAGCACCGGCCACAGCAGCGCGGCCAGCGCCAGCAGGGCCTCGGCCAGCGGCTGCCGGCCGTGTGCGGAGAAGCCGGCGCCGAGGACGGTGGTCGCCGCCACGGCCGTCAGAGCGCCCGGTGTCTCGGCCTCCGCGACCCATCGCGCCCGCTCCCGCAGCAGTCGTACGGCGAAGTCGGCGGCCAGTCCCAGCCAGGCCGCGCTGCCGAGCACCAGGGCGATCCGGGACAGCGTCTCGTGGCCGGCCTGATGCAGGCCGACCGACAGGATGGCCGTCGCCATCACGGCGGCCCCGGCGGCGGGCGGGTGCCGCGTCCACCAGACGCGCAGGGGGGAGTGCGGGGAGGTACCGGCCATGGACCGATGCTAGGAAGCTCCGCGCGCCCGGGGAGGGGGGCGCGCACGCGCGCGTGGGGAAATACGCGCGGGCGCAGGAGCCCGGCCCGCGCTGAAAGGGGCCCCTACAGGGCGCGTTCTGCGTGACCGCCCTATAGGTGCGATTCACGGAACCGCACCTATAGGTGCCGCGTTTCGGCGGACCGGCCCTGTGGGACGGGACCTCAGGCCGGCCGTACCACGCTGTGGATCGCCGACTCGCCGTCGTAGTAGATCGACTCCTCGCGGACGTACGCGCCCGGCTTGGGGGCGTGGATCATCATGCCGTTGCCGATGTAGAGGCCGACGTGGCTGATGTCGTCGTAGAAGAAGACCAGGTCGCCGGGCTGGGCGTCGGCCAGGGAGACCGTGGTGCCGGCGTTGACCTGGTCGTAGGTGACGCGGGGGAGGGTGACGCCGGCGGCCTTCCAGGCGGCCTGGGTGAGGCCCGAGCAGTCGTAGGAGCCGGGGCCGGTGGCGCCCCAGACGTACGGCTTGCCGATCTGCGCGCGGGCGAAGGCGAGGGCCTTGGCGGCCTTGGTGGCGTACGAGGAGTCGGTCACCGTCGACGAACCGGTGGTCGACGAACCGGAACCCGACGCGCTCTCCTGGGCGGCGGCCTCCTGTGCGGCCTTTTCCGCGGCCGCCTGCTGCCGCGCCAGCTCCGCGGCCTTGCGGGCGGCCGCCTCCTGCTTCTCCTTCTCGATCGCCGCGAGGCGCGCCTTCTCCTGGGCCGTCAGCTCCGACAGCAGCTCGCGCGCGTCGGCGAGCTTCTTCTGGACGGTCGCCTTCGCGGTCTTCAGGTCGCTCTGCGTCTCGGTGAGCGACTGGAGGCTCTGGGAGGCCTCCTGACGCTTCTTCATCGTCGCCGACTGCTCGGAGACGTAGTCGTCGACCGCGCCCTTCTGACGGCTCGTGAGGCGGCCCATCAGCTGGGTCTGGTCGAAGTAGTCCTGCGGGGTGTCGGCGAGCAGGAAGGTCGCGGTGTCCGGCGCGGCGGCGCCGGTGCGGTACTGCGCGGCGGCGAAGGAGCCGAGTTCCTCGCGCGCCTGGTTGAGCTTCTCGGTGCGCTGCGCGACGTCGTCGAGGAGCGTGTCGACCTGCTTGCGCTGCTTGGTCGTCTTCTCCTTGGCGGCGTTGTAGCTGTCGGTCGCCGACTCGGCCTGGCGGTAGAGGTCGTCGACCTTCTTCTCGACCTCTTCGAGACTGGGTCTGTCATCGGCCGGCGCGGCGTTCGCCGACTGGGACAGCAGGGCCACGGAGGTGAGGGCGGCCGTCGCGAGGGCCGGGGTCCGTATGCCTGCTACGCGCGTACCAGCGGGACGCGACTTGCGGTGCGACGCCAAGGGAGGCGACTCCTTCCGTGCTCCGCCTACCGGGTTAGCTGTCGGGTTCGGGCGGGAAGGGTTGCCCTACGGCGCTCCCGTGGGCGGGAGTCGGCCGATTCACCCCGGGTTCGGTGGGTCCCCGGCTCCGGGCGCACGGCGGCGCTGCGGACTCGGCGGAGGCCGCGCGGCCCGGCGACGTTCGCCGGTGGGGGTCGTACGGCCTACCGGGAACGGTAGCCAACGGGTGTGGCCCGTGTGAAGGTTGATGTTCGATATGCCCGATACATTTTCGTGACCTAAACCTCGGGCGGTGGTCCGCGCGGCCAATCCGGAGGTATCTGCCATGACTTGGGCGTATTTTCACTGGAGTGACGCGACAGGGTCCATGTCTCGGCCTGGTCGATCGCGGAACGTGACGGGTCGGTCGCGGAGTGCGCGTGGCGGTTCCGGTGATGTTCTCAGGGCGGCGGCCGGGTGTCAGTGGGGCACCCTAGACTCGGAGAGCGATGAGCAGCCTCTTTGACGACAGCTTCCTGGCGGACCTCCAGGCCCCTCGCGGGCACGCGGAGGAGCCCCCGCCGCCGCCCGAGGACGAGCACGTACCGGAACCCGTTCCGGACGACCTGTTCGGCGGGAAGTTCGACGTGCCGCCGGACCGGGACGCCTACTACCGCGACGGCGCCCCACGCCCGGTGCTGGACCCGGCCGCGCTCCTGGACGGGCTGAACGAGAACCAGCGCGCCGCCGTCGTGCACTCCGGCACCCCGCTGCTCATCGTGGCCGGCGCCGGCTCCGGCAAGACCCGCGTGCTCACCCACCGCATCGCCCACCTCCTCGGCGAGCGCCAGGTCCACCCGGGCCAGATCCTCGCGATCACCTTCACCAACAAGGCCGCGGGCGAGATGAAGGAGCGCGTCGAGCAGCTCGTCGGCCCGCGCGCGAACGCGATGTGGGTGATGACCTTCCACAGTGCGTGCGTGCGGATCCTGCGCAGGGAGTCGAAGAAGCTCGGCTTCACCTCGTCCTTCTCGATCTACGACGCCGCCGACTCCAAGCGGCTCATGGCGCTGGTCTGCCGCGACCTGGACCTCGACCCCAAGCGGTACCCGCCGAAGTCCTTCAGCGCCAAGATCAGCAACCTGAAGAACGAGCTGATCGACGAGGAGGACTTCGCCGCCCAGGCCGGCGACGGCTTCGAGAAGACCCTCGCCCAGGCGTACGCCATGTACCAGTCGCGGCTGCGCGAGGCCAACGCCCTCGACTTCGACGACCTGATCATGACGACGGTCAACCTCCTCCGCGCCTTCCCGGATGTCGCCGAGCACTACCGCCGCCGTTTCCGGCACGTCCTCGTCGACGAGTACCAGGACACCAACCACGCCCAGTACGCGCTGGTCAGGGAGCTGGTCGGGACCTCCGAGCACCCGGTGGACGTACCCCCGAGCGAGCACGACCTGCCGCCCGCCGAGCTCTGTGTCGTCGGTGACGCCGACCAGTCGATCTACGCCTTCCGCGGCGCGACCATCCGCAACATCCTCCAGTTCGAGGAGGACTACCCGGACGCGACGACGATCCTCCTGGAGCAGAACTACCGCTCCACCCAGACGATCCTCACCGCCGCCAACGCCGTCATCGAGCGCAACGAGTCCCGGCGCCCCAAGAACCTGTGGACCAACGCGGGCGCGGGCGCGCGCATCACCGGCTATGTCGCCGACACCGAGCACGACGAGGCGCAGTTCGTCGCCGACGAGATAGACCGTCTCACCGACGCGGGCGACGCCAAGGCCGGCGATGTCGCCGTCTTCTACCGGACCAACGCGCAGTCCCGTGTCTTCGAAGAGGTCTTCATCCGCGTAGGCCTGCCCTACAAGGTCGTCGGCGGCGTCCGCTTCTACGAGCGCAAGGAGGTCCGGGACGTCCTGGCCTACCTGCGCGTCCTCGCCAACCCGGAGGACTCCGTGCCGCTGCGCCGGATCCTCAACGTCCCCAAGCGGGGCATCGGCGACCGCGCGGAGGCGATGATCGACGCCCTCTCCCAGCGCGAGAAGATCAGCTTCCCGCAGGCACTCAGGCGCGTCGACGAGGCGTACGGCATGGCCGCGCGCTCCACCAACGCCGTCAAGCGGTTCAACGTGCTGATGGAGGAGCTCCGGACGATCGTCGAGTCCGGCGCGGGCCCGGCCACCGTCCTGGAAGCCGTGCTCGAACGCACCGGCTACCTCGCCGAGTTGCAGGCCTCCACCGACCCCCAGGACGAGACCCGCATCGAGAACCTCCAGGAACTCGCCGCCGTGGCCCTGGAGTTCGAGCAGGAGGCCGGCGAGGACGAGGAGCCGGGCTCGCTCTCCGACTTCCTGGAGCGGGTCGCGCTCGTCGCCGACTCCGACCAGATCCCCGACGAGGACGAGGACGGCTCCGGCGTCATCACCCTGATGACCCTGCACACCGCCAAGGGCCTGGAGTTCCCGGTCGTCTTCCTCACCGGCATGGAGGACGGCGTGTTCCCGCACATGCGCGCCCTCGGCCAGACCAAGGAGCTGGAGGAGGAGCGGCGCCTCGCGTACGTCGGCATCACGCGCGCGCGTGAGCGGCTGTATCTGACCCGGTCCTCGCTGCGCAGCGCGTGGGGGCAGCCGTCGTACAACCCGCCCTCGCGCTTCCTGGAGGAGATCCCGGCGCAGCACGTGGACTGGAAGCGCACGGGGCCGACCGCCGCCCCCGCGGGTCCGGTCTCCGGGGTCGCCGCCTCGCTGTCGTCCTCGCGCTCCCGTTCCTCGGCGTCGGGCGCGTCCGGGTTCGCCACGCGCAGGACCTCGGAGAAGCCGGTGGTGTCGCTGGCCGTCGGCGACCGTGTCACCCACGACCAGTTCGGGCTCGGCACGGTGGTCGGGGTCAAGGGCACGGGCGCGAACGCCGAGGCGACCATCGACTTCGGAGAGGCGAAGCCGAAGCGGCTGCTGCTGCGGTACGCGCCGGTGGAGAAGCTGTAGTTCAGCTGGAGAAGGTGTAGTTCAGGCGGCGCGGGAGGGCGCTGGGCCCGGGAAGTCGTGCCGGGTCCAGCCGGTCCGTGGCCGGGTTACGTCGGGTCCAGCCCGTGGCTGCGCAGCCACGGCAGCGGGTCTATGGCCGAACCGCCCGCCGGGTGCACCTCGAAGTGCAGGTGGGGGCCGGTCGAGTTGCCGGAGTTGCCGGAGTACGCGATCGGGTCGCCGGCCTTGACGGTCGTACCGGAGGAGACGCGGTAGCTGGAGAGGTGGCAGTACCACGTCTCCGTGCCGTCCTTCGCCGTCACGACCATCATGTTGCCGTAGGCGCTGTTCCACTGCGTGCGCACAGTGCCGTCGGTGGCGGCCATCACCGTGGTGCCGTACGACACCGGGAAGTCGATGCCGGTGTGGACGGACATCCAGTTGACGCCGGCCTGGCCGAAGTAGGCGCTCAGACCCCGCTGGGCGACCGGAAGCGCGAACTTCGGGCGCAGCCGCTCCTTGCGGGCCGCCTCCTCCGCCGCCTTCTTCTTCTCGGCCACCTGCTGGGCCTTGAGGTCGATGCGTTCCTGGGTGCGGCTGGCCCGGTCGGCGAAGTCGTCGGCACCGGCCGAGAGGCTCTCGAGCTGGCTGTCCAGCTTGTTGTTGGCGATGGCCGGCTGGACGGCGGTCGGGTCCGCCAGGGTCTTCGCCGTCCCCTGTCCGTCACCGGTCAGCGTGCCGACCGAGGCGGCGGCGATCCCGGCGACGCCCATGACGCACGCCGAGGGCACGGCGATCGTCAGCAGCGCGGAGCGCTTCGCGGGCGTACGGCGGCGGGAGCGGTTGGCGTTGCGCGCGGCGACGCGGGAGCCGGGGGCGGGCGTCACCGCGGCCGGGGGAGCCTCTTCCTGGTCGTCCAGGAGCCGGCTGTCGGGGTCGTCGTGGACGGCGGGCATCTCGCCGGTGCCGGTGAGGGGGGCGTCGGCCGACTCGCCGTCGTGGGAGGTGTGCTCGGCGTACGCGTCGCCGTAAGGATTCGCCTCGTCGTACGCGTGAGCCTCGTCGTAGGCGTGGCTTTCGGCGTAGGCGTGGGTCTCGTCGTACGCGTGGCTCTCGTCGTACCCGGACTGCTCGAAGGCGGTCGTCGCCTGCGGGTCGGCGGCCGTGCCGTCGGAGTTCCACTGCGTGGCGTCGTACGCGCCGGTGTCGAAGGTCTGCGTGCCCCATTCCCACTGCTGGGTGGGGTCGGCCGGGGCGGCGGAGTGGTCGGGCTGCTGCCAGGTGCTCGCGTCCCACTGGCCGCTGTGGTCGGGGCTGCCCGACTGCGGGGGGATCGCGGCGAGGTGCTGCTGGCCGGCGCCCCACTGCGTCGCGTCGTACGCGCCGGTGTCGTAGGCGGCGTGGTGCTGGGCCGCGTACATGTCGTAGTTCAGGGTCTGGTGACCGCCGGTGTTCCACGTCGAGGCGTCGTACGAACCGGTGCCGTCGCCCGGCATGTGGCCGAAGAGCGGGTCGGTCTCGAAGGTGCCGGTGGTGTGGGCGCCCGCGCCCGGGGTACCCGCGGCTGCGAAACCGTTGGCGTCGTAGCCGCCGTACGTGGTGAAGTCGCCGTACTGGGCCTCCTGGGTGCCGTACGACGCATAGGGCGACGAGTCGGCGTCGGAAGCCGGAGCCGGGGTGGTCATTGTCCCCGACGGGTGACGGTCGTTCACCAACTTCTCTTTCGCCTCGACAACAGGGGCTGCCAGAGCAGTGCGGCGACTGTACCCGGCGGTACGCGGGCGCGACAATCTTCAACTGGTTTCGGGCGCGCAGGAAACGGGCATTCGGCCGTGTTTCGGGGGAGTGCGGGCGGGACTTTGGCTCTGTGTTCGAGAGTTGTTCGATGTCGATTCCCGGTCCGGCGGCTGTCGACGAGCTGTCGGCGCCCTGTGTTCGCTGGTCGATACGACCGTTACGCCACGGTCAGCCCACTTGTGCGGCCTGCCGCCTCCTCTCCGGGCCGCGCGGTGTCGAGCACCTGCCGTATGCCGTTCGCCACGGCGGGGTGCACGGGCAGGGCGAGATGTCCGATCCCGCTCACCCGGACGTTCTCCGCCCGCAGGTCGGCGTGGTCGATGCAGGCGGTCTCCAGCGGGTCCATCAGGTGGTCCAGGTCGCTCCAGAAGCTGACGAAGTGCGTACGGCATCCGGGGGCCGGCTGGGTGAGCTCCTCCAGCAGGTCCGAGCCGGGGCGCATCTGGCGCACGATCGGGTGCGCGTTCGCCAGCGGCACCACCCGGGTGCCGGAGTGCGGGGTGCCGAGCGTGACCAGCGTGCGTACCCTGGCGTCGCCGCCCAGGCGCTGCACGTAGTACCGGGCGATCAGGCCGCCGAGGCTGTGGCCGACGACGTCGACCTGCCGGCTGCCCGTGCGCTCGCAGATTCCCTCTATGTGGCGGCCGAGAAGCTCCGCCGCCACGCGGATGTCGCAGGTCAGCGGCGAGTAGTTCAGCGACTCGATCTGCTGCCTGCCGTGCTGGGCGAGGCTGCGGCGCAGGAGGACGAAGACCGAGCGGTTGTCGATGAAGCCGTGCAGCAGCACGACCGGCGGCTTGGCCTCGGTCGGCAGCTGCGCGGCGCCGTCCTCCGGGGAGGGCAGCGGCGGCAGCGGGGAGCGGCGCTCCTGGGCGATGCCGGAGGGGTAGAGGAGGAGGTGGCCCGCGAGGATCGCGATTTCCAGGGCGGTCGCCTTCAGGAGGGCCAGGGAGAGTCCCGCCAGCCTGCCTGGGAGCAGGCGCTGACAGAGGGGGAGCAAGGGCAGCGCCGCCTTGGTGACCTTCATGGCCGACCTCCTGTCGGCACACGGGAGGACAGCTCCGTCCCCCGTGTGCGCTCGTGGGCAGTCGCGGCGAAGGTCGTCGTCGACGGTGCACGAGGGGGGCGCGGGGGGGCGGGTGGGGTGTGCGGCGCGGGGTTCCGGGGTCGCCGGAGGTGGTGTCGACAGGGCGGAGGGGGTCTGTGGTGCTGGGGGTGCCTGTCGTGTGGGTGGTGTCTTTGGTGCGGATGGTGCGGATGGTGCGCCGGTGACGTGAGGTGTGTCCCTGTCGGTGTGGCGACGAGGCTCCCCGTTGTCGTGCCCTGCCTGTCCTGCGTGCCCTTCGTGTCGTCGCCGGGGCGACGCACCGCCGTGGCGCGCGGCCTGCGGCGCGGCGGTGCGACGACCTCGTTGCGGCTCCCGAACGTGTCCCACGATGAGATTTCCCCCTCCGTGTCCGCCGCGAAACTGCCGGTCGCGGGATGGTGGCGATAACGTTCGTTCACGTTCCCGGTCTCTGCGGTACTAGTCGGTAGGAATGGATCAGGAATGGACGCAGTCGCTTCATGGAGGCAGTGATGGGTGAGGCAGCCGGTCCGATCCGCGTGGTGGTGGCCAAGCCGGGGCTCGACGGCCACGATCGCGGAGCCAAGGTGATCGCGAGGGCGCTGCGGGACGCGGGCATGGAGGTCATCTACACGGGGCTCCACCAGACCCCCGAGCAGATCGTCGGCACCGCGATCCAGGAGGACGCCGACGCGATCGGCCTCTCCATCCTCTCCGGCGCCCACAACACGCTCTTCGCGGCGGTGATCGACCTGCTGAAGGAGCGGGACGCGGCGGACATCCTCGTCTTCGGCGGCGGCATCATCCCTGAGGCCGACATTCCGGCGCTGAAGGAGAAGGGTGTCGCGGAGATCTTCACGCCGGGGGCGACGACTCAGGCGATCGTGGACTGGGTGCGGGGGAATGTTCGGCAGTCGGCGGGGGCGTAGGGGTAGCGGGCCTTTTGTGCTGGCTGACGGTCGGTGGGGGCTGGTCGCGCAGTTCCCCGCGCCCCTGGGTGGGTGGCGGTCAGGTCGGTCCGCTCGCACTGGTTCCGCCGTACGGGCATCAGGTGGCCCCCGCTACTCGCCTCCCAGCTCCTCCGCCATCGCACCCCGCAACCGCAGCGTCGTCACCAGGCGCTGGAACGCCTCCGCCCAGTAACCCCCCGCTCCCGGGCTCGCGTCCTCGGCCTCGTCCGGTACCGCCATCAGGCCCTCCAGCCGACCCGCCTCGCCCGGATCGAGACACCGCTCCGCCAGCCCCATCACCCCGCTGAAACTCCACGGGTAGCTCCCCGCGTCCCGGGCGATGTTGAGCGCGTCGACCACCGCGCGCCCCAGCGGCGCCGCCCACGGCACCGCGCACACCCCGAGCAGTTGGAACGCCTCGGACAGTCCGTGTGTCGCGATGAAACCCGCCACCCACTCGGCCCGCTCCTGTGCCCCCAGCGTGCCGAGCAGTTTCGCCCGCTCGGCCAGCGACACCGCCCCCGGCCCGCCGGCCTCCGGCGCCGACGGCGCCCCGAGCAGGGCACGGGCCCACCGGGCGTCCCGCTGCCGTACGGCGGCCCGGCACCAGGCCGCGTGCAGTTCGTTCCGCCAGTCGTCCGTCACGGGGAGCGCCACGATCTCCTCGGGGGTGCGTCCACCGAGCCGATCCGGCCACACCCCCAGCGGCGCCGCCTCCACCAACTGCCCGAACCACCAGGACCGTTCGCCCCGCCCCGAGGGCGCCTTCGCCACGACGCCGTCGCGCTCCATGCCCGGGTCGCACTCGTGCGGTGCCTCGACGACGATCGTCGGCGTGGCCGCGGTGCGGTCGACGGCCACGCACGCCTCGGCCCTGACCGCCATCCGCGCCGCCAGCGCCGAACCCGGCAGTGCCGACAGCAACTCCGCCGCCGTGGCCCGCACATTGCGGCTCCGGTCGGCGAGCGCCTGCTCCAGGAACGGTTCGTCGTCCGGGCTCAGGCCCGTGCGCAGGGAGTCGAGGAACATCAGCCGGTCCTCGGCGCGCTCGGTCGCCCAGGTCGTCGCGAGCAACTCGCGCGCGGCGGCGGCCTCCCGGGCCCGTATCGCCGCGAGGAGCGCGACCCGCTCGGCGAACAGCCCCTCCTCCCAGAGCTGTCGCACCGCCGCGGTGTCCTCCGCAGGGGGCAGCGCGGTCCCGCCGCCCGGTGTCGCGCGCAGGGCGAACCGCCAGTCCGGGTTCAGCCGGGCGAGCCAGATGGCCCGCGGTCCCGCGAAGGCCAGTGCCGCCGGCCGCAGGTCCGTACGGCCCCGGGCCGCGTCCAGCAGGGCGGGCAGCAGGTGCGGGGGTGCCGCGTGCCCACGGGCGTTCGCCGTCGAGAGCCACTGCGGCAGCAGCTCCATCAGATCCGGTGCCGTCCCCCGGCGGCTGCCGCCGCCCGCGCCGGGCCGGTCGGCCAGCAGCATCGAGAGCCGGCGGGCGGCAGCGGCGGGCAGCGCGGGGCGCGGGTCCTCGGGCGCGGGCCGCGGGCGTTCCGCCGCGCGCGTGGGCCGCAGCCCGGCCCGTCGCCGTACGGTCTCCACGGCCGCCGCGTCCAGCAACGCCGCCGGTGCGTCGGCTCCGGGTGCGACGCCGGGCGGGGTACGGCGCGCGGTGCCGAGCAGCGCCGAGGTGACGAGCTCCTCCCAGGCGTCCGGGGCGGGGGCGGAGGTCTTGTTCATACGGTTCCTTCCGTCCGGTCGGGATGGGAGCCTCCGTGCCGCACGGGCACGTGCTTCCGGTTCGGCTGTGTCACGTCGGTCAGCACAGCTGCACCGCCTCTCCCGTGCCCTCCGGCCAGGCCGTCAGCGGAGTGAAGCCTCGGTGGCCGCACTCGCCGAAGACCTTGACCGGGGAGCCGCCCGAGAGGGCGACCAGGCGCCACAGGCCGGGGCGGGAGCGGGCGGAGGCGGTGACGGGCAGGGCCGAGTCGCCGTCGGCGTCCGCCAGTTGCCAGGAGTCCCCGGCCGGGGCCGGTACGACCCGGTCCAGGGTCACGGGGACGGAGTCCAGCCACGGGTCGTCCCGCAGCGCCTCGCCGTACCGCGCGGCCGCCTGTTCGGTCGACACACCCGGTGGCCGGGCCGTCGAGGGCGCGGGCGGGGCGAACTGCTCGCCGAGGGCCGCGCGCAACTGCCCCTTGCCGGGGTAGGCGGACACCTCCGCCTCCAGCTCCAGCCCCACCGGCAGGGCCAGCTCGGGGGCGCGGCCCGCGGCGCCGTAGGAGAGGAGCAGCGCGGTGCGGCCCGAGTCCGTGCCGTGCAGCCAGATCCGGCGGGTGGTCAGACGGGTGTCCGCCGTGTCGTACTGGGCGAGGACCAGCCAACGGTCCCGGAGCGACGGTCCGTCGGCCGAGGCGGGCAGGCCGATGCGGGAACGGACCGTCGACGCCAGTCCGTCCGGCAGCCGCTCGCGGCGCAGCCAGCCCTGGTCGAGGAGGTGGATGAGGGCGCACTCCTCCAGCAGCCGCACCGGCCAGCCCGGTCCGGACGACGGGATCGCCCCCAACTCCCGCACCCGGGCGGCGAGTCCCGGGGCCTGGGCGTCGACCATGCGGGCCGCCGTCTCCTCCCACATGGCATACCCCGCCTGCTCCGCCCCCGCCAGACCGCCGCGCAGCAGGTCAGCCAGCCGCTGCTCCAGCTCCGTGGCCCCCGCGGTGATCCGCACGGCCCGGCGCTCCGCCCTGCGCCGCGCCGCCTCCGGATCACCGGACCCGGCGCCGGAACCGCCTGCGTCCGCCGCCCGCTTCTCCTGCGCCCGCTGCCTTCTCCCCTCTATCCACTGCTCCGCCCAGTCCGGCGCCGACCCCGCCGGCACCGCACCCTCCCCGCCCGCCCAGAGCAGCAGCAGCCCGAGCGCGTGCTTGCACGGGAACTTGCGGCTCGGGCAACTGCATTTGTACGCGGGCCCCGCGGCGTCCGCGATGTCGATGACCGTCTGATACGGCTTGCTGCCACTGCCCTTGCACAGCCCCCACACCTTCCCCTCCTCGGAACTGCCCGCCTCGGACCACGGCCCGGCCGCACCGAGTTTGCTTCCCGCTTTGCGTGAGGCGGCGTCAGGAGCCAGTGCCAGCACCTGATCCGCCGTCCAGCGCACCCCCTGCTGAGTCATGCCATCGAAGGTAGATCCCCCCACTGACAATCGGCCCCGGACCGACGGCCCCCCGGACCCCCGCGAGCACGTTTCCGCAGGTCGGATCGGATTGTCAGTGGCGTGGTGCACGGTTGGTGGCAGATCCGAACCGGCCGAGCTGGAGGGGGCCTCAGCCATGACTGTGTCTGTTGAACCGATGTCCGTGGAACCGAAGCGCGGGGAGCCGGCCGAGGCGTTGCGGCCGCATGCCGAGGAAGCCTTCGCCGTAGAGCTCGCCGCGCTGGCCGCACAGGACGACCGACCGCGCCCGGCCCGCTGGAAGCTGTCGCCGTGGGCGGTGGCGACGTACCTGCTCGGCGGCACCCTGCCCGACGGCACGGTGATCACCCCGAAGTACGTGGGCCCGCGCCGTCTCGTCGAGGTCGCCGTCACCACGCTCGCCACCGACCGCGCCCTGCTCCTGCTCGGTGTGCCCGGCACCGCGAAGACCTGGGTCTCCGAGCACCTGGCCGCGGCGGTCAGCGGCGACTCCACCCTGCTCGTGCAGGGCACGGCGGGCACCCCGGAGGAGGCGATCCGCTACGGCTGGAACTACGCGCAGCTGCTCGCCAACGGCCCGAGCCGCGACGCCCTCGTGCCCAGCCCGGTGATGCGGGCCATGGCGGAGGGGATGACAGCGCGGGTGGAGGAGCTGACGCGCATCCCGGCGGACGTGCAGGACACGTTGATCACGATCCTGTCCGAGAAGACGCTGCCGATACCGGAGTTGGGCCAGGAGGTGCAGGCGGTCCGCGGCTTCAACCTCATCGCCACGGCCAACGACCGCGACCGCGGGGTCAACGACCTCTCCAGCGCCCTGCGCCGCCGTTTCAACACGGTCGTGCTGCCGCTGCCGGAGAGCGTCGAGGCCGAGGTCGACATCGTCTCGCGCCGCGTCGACCAGATCGGCCGTTCCCTCGACCTGCCGGCCGCGCCCGACGGCATCGCCGAGATCCGCCGGGTGGTGACGGTCTTCCGGGAACTGCGTGACGGCGTGACGTCCGACGGCCGCACCAAGCTCAAGTCGCCCAGCGGCACGCTGTCGACCGCCGAGGCCATCTCGGTCGTCACCAACGGCCTCGCCCTCGCCGCCCACTTCGGCGACGGCGTCCTGCGGGCCGGCGATGTCGCCGCGGGCATCCTCGGCGCGGTCGTCCGCGACCCGGCGGCCGACCGGGTCATCTGGCAGGAGTACCTGGAGGCGGTCGTCCGCGAACGGGACGGCTGGAAGGACTTCTACCGGGCCTGCCGCGAGGTGAGCGCGTGAGCGACGACGTGGGGTGGGGTGCCGAGGGGTGCTGACGGGTGCGGAGGCAAGGGGGATGGCTGTGACGGGCGTTGAGGTGTACGGCGGCGGGGGCGGGGTCCGGATGGTCGGCGAGGACGACTCCAAGTGGCCTCGGCGGGGAGGGGGTTGGCGTGACGGGGGTCGGTGAGGTCGGTGATGCCGGGCGTGGCGAGGCGAGCGGCTTCGGTGGGCAGGGCAGTGGGGGTGTGAGCGGGGCCGGGAGCCAGGGGAGCGGGGGTGTGAGCGGCGTCGGTGTTGACGCTGGCGAGGGGGTGAGCGGCGGTGCTGCGCGCAGCGGCGGTGCTGTGCGGGGTGGCGAGGGTGTGGGCGATGGCGCTGTCCGCGGCGGCGAAAGTGCGCGCGTCGGTCAGGGTGCGCACCGCGGCCAAGGTGGGCGTCGGAGTCGGGAGGTGGGTTCAGGGGTGTTGTTGCTCGGGGTGCGGCATCACGGGCCGGGGTCGGCTCGGGCCGTGCGGGCGGCGTTGGATGCGGCGCTGCCCCGGGTGGTGCTGATCGAGGGGCCGCCCGAGGCCGACGCGCTGATCCCGCTGGCCGCCGAGGAGGACATGCGGCCGCCGGTCGCCTTGCTCGCCCATGCCGTGGACGAGCCCGGCCGTTCGGCGTTCTGGCCGCTCGCCGAGTTCTCCCCGGAGTGGGTGGCGATCCGCTGGGCGCTGGAACACGACGTCCCAGCCCGCTTCATCGACCTGCCCGCCACGCACACGCTGGCCTGGGGGAGGGACGAGGGGGAGCAGGGCCCGGCCGACGGAGGACCGGACGGCCCCGCCGGCGGGGTGCCGGGTACACCGGGGTCCGAGGCAGCGGGGCCGGGCGGTGCGGATGCCGCTCGCGGCGGCGAGGGCACCGGTCCCGGCGACGAGGCCACCGGTCCGGGCTATGAGGGCAGCGGTCCGGGCGATGAGGCCGTGCCTCATGACGCCGTTCGGGTCGACCCGCTCGGTGTGCTCGCCGAGGCCGCCGGTTACGACGATCCCGAGCGGTGGTGGGAGGACGTCGTCGAGCATCGGGGCGCGGGGCGGGGGGACGTGTTCGAGCCGTTCACCGTGCTGGAAGAGGCGATGGGGGTGCTCCGGGAGACGTACGGGACCGGGGGACATGACCGGGACCTCGTGCGGGAGGCGTACATGCGGCTCCAGCTGCGGACGGCGCAGCGGGAGTTCGGGGACGACGTGGCCGTGGTGTGCGGGGCCTGGCATGTGCCCGCACTGCGGAGCAGGAGCACGGTCGCCGCCGACAAGGCGCTTCTGAAAGGGCTCCCGAAGGTCAAGGCGGACCTGACGTGGGTGCCGTGGACGCATCGCAGGCTGTCGCGGCACAGCGGCTACGGCGCGGGGATCGACTCGCCGGGCTGGTACGGGCACCTGTTCGCCGCGCCGGACCGTCCCGTCGAGCGATGGCTGACCAAGGTGGCCGGACTCCTGCGGGACGAGGACCGGATCGTGTCGTCGGCACACGTCATCGAGGCGGTACGGCTGGCCCGGACGCTCGCGGCGATGCGCGGCCGCCCGCTGCCCGGACTGAGCGAGACGACCGACGCGGTGCGGGCGGTGATGTGCGAGGGCTCGGACGTGCCGCTGGCGCTCGTGCACGACCGGCTGGTGGTCGGGGACGTGCTGGGGGAGGTGCCGCAGGCGGCGCCCGCGGTGCCCTTGCAGCGTGACCTGGACCGGATCCAGCGGCGGTTGCGGCTCAAGCCGGAGGCGCTGGAGCGGGAGTTGGAGCTCGACCTGCGCAAGGAGAACGACGCCGAGCGCAGCAGGCTGTTGCACCGGCTGCGGCTGCTGGGCGTGGCCTGGGGTGAGCCGACGGTCTCGCGGGGGAGTACGGGCACCTTCCGGGAGACGTGGCGGCTGCGGTGGGAGCCGGAGTTGGCCGTGCGGGTCGCCGAGGCGGGGGTGTGGGGCACGACCGTGCTCGCCGCCGCCACGGCCAGGGCGGAGGCCGACGCCGTCTCCGCGTCCGGGCTCGCCGACGTCACCGCGCTCGCCGAGCGCTGTCTGCTGGCCGACCTCCCGGACGCGCTGCCCACGGTGATGCAGATCCTCGCCGACCGCGCCGCGCTGGACGCGGACGTCGGTCACCTCGCCCAGGCTCTGCCGGCCCTTGTCCGCTCCCTCCGCTACGGCGATGTGCGCGGCACCGGCACCGGGGCCCTGGCGGAGGTGGCCGCGGGTCTCGCCGAGCGGGTCTTCGTCGGCCTGCCGCCGGCCTGCGCCGCGCTCGACGCGGAGGCGGCCGAGGAGATGCGGCGCCATGTGGACGCGGTGCATGGAGCGGTGGGCCTGCTGGGGGAAGTGACGGACCCGGAGCGGGACGTCGAGGCTGGTGCGCCTTCCGTGGGGGTACCGGTCGTCCCGGAGGAGGGCTCGCCGGCGCCGGCTCAGCGAGGGCTGCGGGGGCGGTGGCTGGGCGTGCTCAAGGTGCTCGGTCGGCGCGACACCGTGCCCGGTGTCATCCGGGGGCGGACCGTGCGGCTGCTGCTGGACGACGGGGAGTTGGCGCAGGACGAGGTGGCGCGGCTCATGGGTCTCGTGCTGTCGCCGGGGACACCGCCGGGGGACGCGGCCGCGTGGATCGAGGGGTTCGTCGGGGGCGGGTCCGGCGGCGGGATGCTCCTGGTGCACGACGAGCGGCTGCTCGGACTGGTCGACGCCTGGCTGACCGGGGTGTCGGCGGAGGCGTTCACCGATGTGCTGCCTCTGCTGCGGCGCACGTTCTCGGCGTATGAGCCCGGAGTGCGCAGGACGCTGGGCGAGTTGGTCCGGCGGGGGCCGGGGCAGCGGGGGAGTACGGCGGGAGCGGGTTCCGGGATACCGGGGTTCGGGGCAGACCTCGACGGGGAGCGGGCGGACGCGGTGCTGCCGGTGGTGCGGCTGCTGCTCGGCCTGGACGACGACAGCGACGACAGCGACGACAGGGACAGCGACGGCAGCGACGGCGGCTTGACGAGCGTCGACGACAACGACCTTGCGGGGGTGGCGGGATGATGACCGAGGTGACGCGGACGGTGAGGAGTGAGGGCGACGTGATGGGCGCCGCCGGAGAAGGACGCGGAGGCGTATCCGCAGGCGGGAGCGGGCCTCGCACCAGGCACGGCTCGTCGACGACCGTGACCGTGGTCCCACTCTGGGACCGTTTCCGGACGGGGGTCCAGGGATGACGACCGAGCCGAACGGACAGCCGAGCGACTCCGCCCCGGTCGACGAGCGGCTGCGGCGGTGGCGGCTGGTGCTCGGTGGGGAGGCGGCTGAGGGGACCGGGTGTGTGCTCGGTGGGCGGGACGCGGCCATGGACGGGGCGTTGGCCGCGCTCTATGGCAGGGGGGACGGGAAGGGGCAGACCGGGAAGGAGCGTTCGGCGGGGCTCGGGGCGTCGGCGCCGTCCGTGGCGCGGTGGCTGGGGGACATCCGGACGTATTTCCCTTCCTCCGTCGTGCAGGTCATGCAGCGGGACGCGATCGACCGGCTGGGGCTCTCCGCCCTGCTGCTGGAGCCGGAGATGCTGGAGGCGGTGGAGGCCGACGTGCACCTCGTCGGCACGCTGCTGTCGCTCAACAAGGCGATGCCGGAGACGACGAGGGAGACGGCAAGGGCCGTGGTGCGCAAGGTCGTCGAGGATCTGGAGAAGCGGCTCGCCACCCGTACCCGCGCCACGCTCACCGGCGCCCTCGACCGCAGCGCGCGGATCAACCGGCCGCGCCACCACGACATCGACTGGAACCGCACGATCTCGGCCAACCTCAAGCACTATCTGCCGGAGTACCGGACGATCGTGCCGGAGCGGCTGGTCGGGTACGGACGGGCCTCGCGGTCGGTGAAGAAGGAGGTCGTGCTGTGCATCGACCAGTCGGGGTCGATGGCCGCGTCCGTCGTCTACGCGTCGGTGTTCGGCGCGGTGCTGGCGTCGATGCGGTCGATCGACACCCGGCTCGTGGTGTTCGACACGGCGGTGGTCGACCTCACCGACCAGCTCGACGACCCGGTGGACGTGCTGTTCGGTACCCAGCTCGGCGGTGGCACGGACATCAACCGGGCGCTGGCGTACTGCCAGTCGCAGATCACCCGGCCCGCGGAGACGGTGGTGGTGCTGATCAGTGACCTCTACGAGGGTGGCATCCGCGACGAGATGCTCAAGCGGGTCGCGGCGATGAAGGCGTCGGGGGTGCAGTTCGTGGCGCTGCTCGCGCTGTCCGACGAGGGGGCGCCGGCCTATGACCGGGAGCACGCGGCCGCGCTCGCCGCGCTGGGCGCACCGGCGTTCGCCTGTACGCCCGACCTGTTCCCGGAGGTGATGGCGGCGGCCATCGAGAAGCGGCCGATTCCGATACCGGACACGGTCTGAACCCGGGCCGCGCTTTGGTGATTTGTCGACCCAGTGAGCTGCGGCTTCGAGCAGCAAAAGGGACATGACTACGCATCGGTAACAGGGGGCTTGCGCAACCTCGGGCGCCCCGTGCAAGGATCGGTCTCTCCACAGTCTTCACCCTTCCCCTCCGTTTGCGTTCCCGTTTCCCTGCGGTTTCGCCTCGTTCCGTCCCACGGAAGGTCTCGCTCCCTCTTGACCTGGTCAGCAGCGTTTCCCGGTGTCGCTCTGCGCGTGCTGCGCGGGGCGTTCGGGCGGCGTGCGCTGCAAGTGGGGCTGCTGGTGGGCGGGTTGTTCCTGCTGGGCTTCCTCTGCGGGGAGCAGGCGCAGGCGGCGGACGGTGTCGGGGTGTTGCCGGTCAAGGCACCCGTGCACCTGGTGAAACCGCCGACCGAGCCGAGCGCCACCGAGTCGAAAGCCCGGGACGCAGGCACGGAAACGGCTGCGGATAGGGACACGCACACGGCCCCGGCCCCGGCTACGAATCCGGTGACCGCCGGTGTCGTGGCGGCCGTGAGTGACCGGGTCGTGCGGCCGGTCGGTGATCTGGTCGGGACGGTGACCTCGGGACTGACCGAGACGGTCGGGATACCTCCGGTGCAGGACCTGCCGGAGGTACCGACGCTGCCGTCGTTCCCGGAGTCCCCGTCGTGGCCGACCATCCCCCCGGCGCCGAGTCTTCCGTCGGTGCCGGGCCTGCCCGGGGTGCCGGTGCAGACCCTGCCCGCGCCCGCGCCGGTCACCTCGGCGCCGCAGCCCGAGCCGGGCGATCACGCGGCGGCGAAGCCGGCCGGTGACGAGGGCTCCACCAGCGGCGGGGCCGCGTACGGGCCGTTGTACGCCGGTCGCGGCACCGCCACCGAGGCCGCCGTCCTCGGTTCCGCGCACCGCGCCTCCGCGCACCGCACCGCCTCCACCGTGCACGTGCCCGCGCACCGGGCGCCCGCCGACAACCAGGGCGGTGCCCTGGCCAACAAGTCGGCGGTGGACAACGGCTCGTCGCGGCACGGCGACGCACATGCCGTCACCCTCAACCACCGGGCGCCGCTGTGGCTCGTGCCCGGCGCCGCCGCGGGCGTAGACGCGGCCGGGACCCGGGACAGGCACCGGGACATCCCCGTCTTCCCCGGCTAGGGCAGGCCTCCCCCGCCGCTGAATTGCGGGCGGCGCGGAACAGGTCTGCCCCAGCCGTTCGGACACCTCTCCGACTCCGGACGGATCCCCCTGGAGCCCTCTGGCTCCGGATGTCCCCATGCCTCTCGCAGGCTCCCAAGATCCAGGGATCTGACGCACTCATGAACAAGAACATCCGCCGTTCCCTCGTCATAGCCGCCGGAGTCACCGGCGCGTGGGCACTCGGCTCCGCCGTGGCCAGCGCGGACGAGCTCCCGGCCACCTCGCTGTCCACGTCGGACACGGCGACGGACACGTCCACCACCGTGGCGGACACGGTCGACGGCGTCGCCTCCGCCGGCACGGACACGGTCGCCCGAGCCCCGCAGGTGTCCCAGGACGCCAAGGCCGAGACGCCCGAGGTCAAGGCGCCCAAGGCCAACGCGCCCAAGGCCAACCCGCCCAAGACCAACGCGTCCAAGGTGAAGGGCGCCGCCGCGATCCAGGGCGCCAAGGCGGCCCGCGCCGCGAAGGCCGCAGCCGCAGAAGCCGCGGTCACACCCCAGCAGGACATCGACTACCTCTTCGGCCCCCTCTCCGACTTCGCCCCCGAACTGCTGCAAGCCCCGACGAAGGCGCAGCACACCGTCACGACCACGACCGGCACCACGGTGACCGACACGAAGGGCACCGCCACCGCCGTAGTGGACGAGACCGCCCCCGCCGTCGTCCCGCCCGTCGTCGCCTCCGCCGTGGACGGAGTGCTCCCTGTCACCGGGCGGACGGTCGGCGCGGTGACCCCCGTGGTCACCAGCACCGTCGCCGCCACCGGCGCCATCGCCACCGGCACGGTCGCCGGTGTCTCCCCGGTCGTCGACGGAGTCCTCACCGACGTGCCGCCCTACGCCACCGGCCTCGTCGGCCAGGTCGCCCATGACACCACCGATGCCGTGCTGCCCCCGGTCGTGCACACCGCCGTGCGCGGTGTGGTGCCGGTCGCCGAGCAGGCCGTGGCCGACACGACGACCCTGGCCCACGGCGTCGCGCAGGACGTCCAGCCCTTCGCGACCGGAACCGTCGGCGACGTCCCGCCGCTGGCGTACGGCGTCACCGGGCACACCACCGACCTGGCGTACGGCGTCACCGGCGAGGTCCCGGCCTTCGCGCAGGGCGTCACCGGGGCCGTGCGGCCCGCCGTGGACACCGTGACCGGCGTCGTCCAGCCCGTCCTCGACACCGTCGGCCGGACGGTGCCGCCGGTCGTCGGCAGTGCCACGACGCTCGCGTACGGCGTCACCGGCGAGGTCACCCCCTTCGCGTACGGCGTCGTGGGCGAGGCCGCCCCCGTCGCCGGGCAGGTCGGCCTCTTCGCCGGAGAGCTGACCGGGACCGTCCAGGACGCCGCCGTACCGCTCACCGGGCACGCCGTCACCGGCGTCCAGCACGCGGCCGACTCCCTCACCCCGGGCTACGTACAGGACGTCACGGGCGACGCGCAGAACCTCCCGTACCGCGTCTGACCCCCAAGAGAACCGCGCCCACGCGCGGTGACCCGATCGACTCCGCGCGGTGACGGGCCACGGACGGCCGAAAGCCATCGGTCAGTCCGTCCGAAGCCGTTCGGACGGGGCGGACAGGTCCCCATTGGGGTGGGGATCAGCTGCTCCGGGCCCTTCGGGGCTGTGCAAGGGGCCTCACCGGGCCAACCCCACCCCGGTGAGGCCCTGCACCAGCGGCACGCCGTGCCAGTGAGTGCGGCATCATGTGACAGGTATCACCGCTCAGGTGTGACCCTCGATTTAGAGCCGCTCCGCAAGCGGCGATAACCTGCGAGACGGACATGCCGCGCGCTCGGACACCGTGTGCGCCTCCCTTGTGACACAGACAGCGGTCGGACGTCACGTTGCCCTCGCGGCACGCCCACGCAGACAACGAACCGCGAGATCACTGATAGGGACGGAAGCGCGTGGACCTGTTCGAGTACCAGGCGAGGGACCTCTTCGCCAAGCACGATGTACCGGTGCTGGCCGGTGAAGTCATCGACACGCCTGAGGCGGCCCGCGCAGCCACCGAGCGCCTCGGTGGCAAGTCCGTCGTCAAGGCTCAGGTGAAGGTCGGCGGCCGCGGCAAGGCCGGTGGCGTCAAGCTCGCCGCCTCCGCCGACGAGGCCGTGGAGCACGCCACCAACATCCTCGGCATGGACATCAAGGGCCACACGGTCCACAAGGTGATGATCGCCGAGACGGCCCCGGAGATCGTGGAGGAGTACTACGTCTCCTTCCTCCTGGACCGTGCCAACCGCACCTTCCTCTCCATCGCGTCCGTCGAGGGCGGCATGGAGATCGAGGAGGTGGCGGAGACCCGCCCCGAGGCCGTCGCCAAGACGCCGATCGACGCCAATGTCGGCGTGACCCCCGAGGTCGCCCGCCAGATCGTCGAGGCCGCGAACTTCCCGGCCGAGGTGGCCGACAAGGTCGCGAACGTCCTGGTCACCCTGTGGAAGACCTTCGTCGAGGAGGACGCCCTCCTGGTCGAGGTCAACCCGCTGGCCAAGGTCGCCTCGGGTGACGTCATCGCCCTGGACGGCAAGGTCTCCCTGGACGAGAACGCCGAGTTCCGTCAGCCGGAGCACGAGGCCCTCCAGGACAAGGACTCCGCGAATCCGCTGGAGGCCGCCGCCAAGGCCAAGAACCTCAACTACGTCAAGCTCGACGGCGAGGTCGGCATCATCGGCAACGGCGCGGGTCTCGTCATGAGCACCCTGGACGTCGTCGCGTACGCCGGTGAGGCGCACGGTGGCGTCAAGCCCGCCAACTTCCTCGACATCGGCGGTGGCGCCTCCGCCGCCGTCATGGCGAACGGCCTGGAGATCATCCTCGGCGACCCGGACGTCAAGTCCGTGTTCGTCAACGTCTTCGGCGGCATCACCGCGTGCGACGAGGTCGCCAACGGCATCGTGCAGGCGCTCCAGCTGCTCGCGGACAAGGGCGAAGAGGTCACCAAGCCCCTCGTCGTCCGCCTCGACGGCAACAACGCCGAGCTGGGTCGCAAGATCCTCTCCGACGCCAACCACCCGCTGGTCCAGCGCGTGGACACCATGGACGGCGCGGCCGACAAGGCCGCCGAGCTCGCGGCTGCGAAGTAAGGGAAGAGGGACAGACAAGCCATGGCTATCTTCCTCGACAAGGACTCCAAGGTCATCGTCCAGGGCATGACCGGTGCCACGGGCATGAAGCACACCAAGCTCATGCTGGCCGACGGCACCAACATCGTCGGTGGCGTGAACCCCCGCAAGGCGGGCACGTCGGTCGACATCGACGGCAACGAGATCCCGGTCTTCGGCACGGTCGCCGAGGCGATCGAGAAGACGGGCGCGAACGTGTCCGTCCTCTTCGTACCGCCGGCCTTCGCCAAGGCCGCCGTGGTCGAGGCCATCGACGCCGAGATCCCCCTCGCGGTCGTCATCACCGAGGGCATCGCGGTCCACGACTCGGCCGCGTTCTACGCGTACGCCGTGTCCCAGGGCAACAAGACCCGGATCATCGGCCCGAACTGCCCCGGTCTCATCACCCCGGGCCAGTCGAACGCCGGCATCATCCCGGGCGACATCACCAAGCCGGGCCGTATCGGCCTGGTCTCGAAGTCCGGCACGCTGACGTACCAGATGATGTACGAGCTCCGTGACATCGGCTTCTCCTCCGCCGTCGGCATCGGTGGCGACCCGGTCATCGGCACCACGCACATCGACGCGCTCGCCGCGTTCGAGGCCGACCCCGACACCGACCTGATCGTGATGATCGGTGAGATCGGCGGCGACGCCGAGGAGCGCGCGGCCGCGTTCATCAAGGAGAACGTGACCAAGCCGGTCGTCGGCTACGTCGCGGGCTTCACCGCGCCCGAGGGCAAGACCATGGGCCACGCCGGCGCCATCGTCTCCGGTTCCTCCGGCACGGCCGCCGCGAAGAAGGAGGCCCTCGAGGCCGCGGGCGTCAAGGTCGGCAAGACGCCGACGGAGACGGCGAAGCTGGCGCGGGAGATCCTCGCCGGTTGAGCGGAATCCAGCTGAACGTGGATGGGCTCGCTCCGTGGGTTGGGGCGGGCCCATCGGCGCGTTACGGGGTGCCGGGTCGGGTTGTCGGGCGGCTGCGGGTGCGTCGTGGTTGCTCGCGCAGTTCCCCGCGCCCCCAAAAACTCGGTCCACTGAAGCTCTTTTAGGGGACCAGCCCCCACCGGCCCGCAGTCGGCCCTAACGAGCAAGTGGCACCACCTTCTCCGGGCCGTTCCCCCAAGACGAGCGCAGCTTCCTCCGCAACGCCACCTCCGCGTCCGACAACGCCCCCTGCCCCACCCGCGCCGGCACCCCCTGGATCTCCGCTCCCGGCGCCACCGGCGGCTCGTAGTGCGTCGGTGCCGTCCGTACCGTGAGGGCCGTCGTGCCGATCAGTGCCACCGTGAACGCGATCGCCGCCCGCGTCCAGAACCGGGCCCGACGCTCGCTGCCGCTGCGCACGGCAGGCGGCTGCGGCGCACGGAGCCGCTCGTGGGAGGCCAGCGAGACCAGGCGGTCGTGCAGGGCGGCCGGGTCGGACAGGTCGGGAAGCCGGGCCGCGATCGCCGCGCGCGCGTTCAGCAGCCGGTTCGCGGTCGTCGGCGTGCTCGCCTCCGTCTCCGCCGCCGTCTCCGGAAGGTCGAGGCCGAGGCCGTCGTACAGCAGGAGGGAGCGTCGTTGCGACGGCGGGAGGTTCAGGAGTACGGCCATCAGCGCGCGGTCGGACGGGTCGGCGGCCGGTGGCTCGGGGTGCCGGTAGCGGGGGCGGAACCGGTGCCAGGGGGAGAGGGCGTACTCGTACGTCACGGCCCGCACCCAGCCCGCCGGGTCCCGGTCCACCGCGACCTCGGGCCAGCGCTGCCAGGCGAGGTGGAAGGCCCGCTCGACCGACTCGCGGGCGAGTTCGCGCCGGCCGGTGAGCAGATAGGCCTGCCGGACGAGCGCGGGGGCGCAGAACGCGTACAGCGCGTCGAAGGCCTGAGCGGGGGTCAGGGAGGCGGGCGCGGGCGCCGGTTCGGGCTGCGTCTCCCCGGGCTGCGCCGACAGTTCCGCCGTCACAGGACTCCCTTTCGTACGAAAAAGCACATAGTCGTATATTGAGCGACACTTCGGAGGTTTGGCTGTTACGGCGTAAAAGCGCGTGTCGTTGGGAGCATGGCGGGCGTGATCGAGATGACCGCTCGCCGTACGCCGTTGTCGCCCCTGCTCACCCGGTTGCGCGACCGGACGC
Source organism: Streptomyces sp. NPDC057253 (assembly GCF_042669125.1). Lineage (NCBI taxonomy): Bacteria > Bacillati > Actinomycetota > Actinomycetes > Kitasatosporales > Streptomycetaceae > Streptomyces > Streptomyces sp. NPDC057253. The sequence goes on from NZ_JBHUXV010000111.1 coordinate 25,032, forward strand.
CCGGCCTGGCCGCCAGCCTCCTGGGTGGCGCGGTGGCCGCCGGCCTCGGGCTCGGTTCGTTCGCCGTGCTGGTGATGGTGATGTGGATCAGCTCGCCGTATCCCGACAGCGGTCCCGGCGGGGCGCTGCACGTGGCCGCGGCACTGTGGCTGCTGGCCCACGGCGCCGAACTGGTCCGGACGGACACGCTCTCCGGCGTGCCGGCCCCGGTCGGCGTCACCCCGCTGCTGCTGCTCGCGCTGCCGTTGTGGCTGGTGCACCGGGCCGCGCGGGACGTGGCCTCGGGGGACGAGGCGCCGCCGCCGGCGTCCGGGCGGACCGCGTGGACAGGGGTCGTGCTCGGGTACCTCGCCGTCGGCGCGGCCGCCGCGCTGTACGCGTCCGGCGGAGTGCTGCGGCCCTCCTGGCCGTGGATCTGCGGGTGCCTGCCGGTCGTCGCCATGAGTGCGGCCGGGGCGGGGGTGTGGACGGCGTACGGCCGCCCCGCCGACGCGCTGGACGGCGTGCTGGTGCTGCTGCCCGCGGGGCTGCGGCGACTGGTGCTCGGCGTGGACGCGCGGGCACGGCTCGCCGTCGCGGCCCGGGCCGCGGGGGCCGGGGTCGCCGTGCTCGTCGGGGGCGGGGCGGCGCTGCTGGGGGTGTCGCTTGTGGTGCACGGAGAGGCCACCCGAGGGTCGTTCCTCCAGCTGACGGAGGGGTGGTCGGGGCGGTTCGCCGTCCTGCTGCTCTGTCTGGCGCTGGTGCCCAACGCGGCGGTGTGGGCGGTCGGGTACGCCACCGGACCCGGCTTCGTGCTGGGCGCCGGGCACGTGGTGGCGCCCCTGTCCTCGGATCCCGCCCCACTGCTGCCGCCGTTCCCGCTGCTCGCGGCGGTGCCGGAGGCGGGGCCCGTGGAGCCGGTGCACTGGGCGGTGGCGGGGGTGCCGGTGGTGGCCGGAATGGTGGTGGGCTGGTTCGTGGGGCGGGCCGCCGGCCCGGAGTGGTCGCGGGGGCGGACCGCGGGCGCGGTGTGCTGGGCCGCGGTGCTGTGCGCGGGCGCGGTCGCCGGGCTCGCCGCGCTGGCCGGCGGGCCGCTGGGGGTGGGGGCGCTGGCGCGGTTCGGCCCGGTGTGGTGGCAGGTGGGCGGGGCGGTGGCGGTGTGGATCGCGGGTGTCGGTGTGCCGGTGGGGTTGGGGGTACGGGGCTGGCGGGGACGCACGCGGGGCGGAGCGCGGGCGAGGCTGCGGGGTCTGTTCGCCTGGCGGAAGCCGGCGGGCGGGGCCGGGGCGGCTCCTGGTGCCACGCCGGGTCTGTTCGCCTCACGGAAGGCGGCGGACGGGAACGGCACAGCCCTTGGTGCCACCCCGGGTCTGTTCGCCTGGCGGAAGCCGGCGGACGGGGCCGGGACGGCTCCTGGTGCCACGCCGGGTCTGTTCGCCTCGCGCAAGTCGGCGGACGGGACCGGGACAGCCCCTGGTGCCACCCCGGATCTGTTCGCCTCGCGCAAGCCGGTGGACGGCACCCGGACGGTTCCTGCTGCCGCGCCTGAGGCCGCCCCGGTGAAGCCGAGCGGCACCCAGGACGCCCCCTTCGGCCAGGACCGCATCCAGGGCCGCCCCGACCGGGAGGACGTCCACGCCCGGGACGACGACACCCATGTCCCTGACAGCCGCCAGGACGACGCCTATGTCCCCTTCGGCCAGGCCGACACCTACGCCCCCGACGACCAGGACGACACCTACGAGCCCTACGACGTACTCCCCGTCGAGCCCTCGGTGAGCCTCTTCCCCGAGCCGACCCCCTGGTACGAGGACGCGTCACGTGAGTCCCGCTGGGCGGCGCTCAAGGACGCCTCCGCGCCCCCAGAGGAGCCCGGGGAGTCCGGGGAGTCCGGGGAGTCCGGACCCGGCGTCTGACCTCAGCTGTTGACGCCCAGCAGGCCCCGGAACTCCTTCGGGAGCAGGTCCGAGCAGGACTGCTGGGCCTGGTTGGTGAGGGCGTCGTTGACGCAGGTGTAGTAGTCGTCGTAGACCAGCCGCGCGGTGAAGCTCAGCGCCACGAAGGCGATGGCCAGGGAGGCGGTGACCAGGCCGGTCACCGCGGCCGTGGTCTGCGGGCGGGCGGACTGGGGCGGGGTGGGGGTGTTCGGGTCCGGGGTGCGGGGCTTGGCGCGCAGGGCGCTGCCGCCCCAGTACATGGCGAGGGCGCCCAGCAGCAGGCCCACCGGCTGCCAGCCGAAGAGGACGAAGAAGAAGGCCCACATCCCGGACAGCAGGGCGTAGCGGGCGCGGCGCTGGGCCGGGTCCGTCGGGTCCCAGCGCATGCCGGGGCCGCTGCTGTTCTGGCTCTCCTGGCCACCGCCGGGGTTCACGCCCGGGCGATCCCCGAAGCCGCCGTCGGAGCGGCCCGGCTGGCGGTCGCTCCACTGGCTGCCCCACGGGGTGTAGCCGCCGCTGCCGCCGCCCTGCCCGTCCTCGGAATCCTTCGAGCCCTCGGGGCGGCGGGGCTGCCACGGGCGGTCCGGAGTGCCCTCCGGCGGCGGCGCGAAGGGGTTGTCCTCCTCGGCCGTACCGCCCTGTCCCTCGCCGTTCCTGCCGGAGGAGCTCTTGCCGGGGGAGTTCTTGTCGGCGGAGTTCTTGTCGGAGGAAGGGGCGTCCGGCGGTGAGGCGGGCTGCTCCCGCAGCAGCATGCCGCTGCGCTCCCCTCCCTGCACCGACTGCGGGGGGAGCGTGAGGAGTCGCAGGCTGCGGTCCGACATCAAGTGAGCGTCTTCCCCTTGGAGTCCGTCGAGTACGTGAAGCGTCCGGCGTGAGCCGTCACCCCGTGAACGCACCGCACACCACCTACGTTCCCGGACCGGCTCGTCCCAGACGCTACCTTCCGGCCACGCCCCCGTCCCACGGGGGCCGTCCGGTGTGCCGGTATCGTTGCTGACGGTCGGCCGCTTCGTAGGCTTCCCCGTATCCCCGGGCCCGAAGCATTCGTACGAAAGTACAAAGCGTCGGCCGCGAGAAGAGCCTCCATCGAGAAAGGGCCCCGCCGTGGCCGCCAAGCCCGTGGCCGAGCAGGCCAGGCCGGTCAAGCGCCTGGTCGTGCTGGTCTCCGGATCCGGTACGAACCTCCAGGCCCTGCTGGACGCCATCGAGGAGACCGGCGCGCAGGCCTACGGTGCCGAGATCGTGGCCGTCGGCGCCGACCGCGAGAACATCGAGGGGCTCGCCCGGGCCGAGCGGGCCGGGCTGCCGGTCTTCGTGTGCAGGGTCAAGGACCACGAGACCCGCGAGGAGTGGGACACCGCCCTCGCCGAGGCCGTCTCCGCCCATGAACCCGACCTCGTGGTGTCCGCCGGGTTCATGAAGATCGTGGGCAAGGAGTTCCTCGCGCGCTTCGGCGGGCGGTTCGTGAACACCCACCCCGCGCTGCTGCCCAGTTTTCCCGGCGCCCACGGCGTCCGTGACGCGCTCGCGTACGGAGCCAGGGTCACCGGCTGCACCGTCCACTTCGTCGACGACGGCGTCGACACCGGACCGATCATCGCCCAGGGCGTGGTGGAGATCCGGGACGAGGACGACGAGAGCGCTCTGCACGAGCGCATCAAGGAAGTCGAGCGAAGGCTGCTCGTCGAGGTCGTGGGGCGGCTCGCCCGCAACGGCTATCGCATTGAGGGACGAAAGGTAGTTATCCAGTGACCGCCGAGAACAAGCGGCCCCTTCGCCGGGCGCTCATCAGCGTCTACGACAAGACCGGCCTCGAAGACCTCGCGCGCGGCCTGCACGAGGCGGGCGTGGAGCTCGTCTCGACCGGGTCGACCGCCGGCCGTATCGCCGCCGCCGGCGTCCCCGTCACCAAGGTCGAGGAACTCACCGGCTTCCCCGAGTGCCTGGACGGCCGGGTCAAGACCCTGCACCCGCGCGTGCACGCCGGCATCCTCGCCGACCTGCGTCTGGACAGCCACCGCGAGCAGCTCGCGGAGCTCGGTGTCGAGCCGTTCGACCTCGTCGTCGTGAACCTCTACCCGTTCCGCGAGACCGTCGCCTCCGGTGCCTCCCCCGACGAGTGCGTCGAGCAGATCGACATCGGCGGCCCCTCCATGGTGCGCGCCGCCGCCAAGAACCACCCCTCGGTCGCCGTCGTCACCAGCCCCGAGCGGTACGCCGACGTCCTGGCCGCGGTCAAGGACGGCGGCTTCGACCTCGCCGCCCGCAAGCGGCTCGCCGCCGAGGCCTTCCGGCACACCGCCGAGTACGACATCGCGGTCTCCAGCTGGTTCGCGAGCGCCTACGCCCCCGCCGACGACTCGCAGTTCCCCGACTTCATCGCGGCCGCCCTGGAGCGCAAGAGCACCCTGCGCTACGGCGAGAACCCGCACCAGCCCGCCGCGCTCTACGTCGACGGCAGCGGCGTCGGTCTCGCCGAGGCCGAGCAGCTGCACGGCAAGGAGATGTCGTACAACAACTACACGGACACGGACGCCGCCCGCCGTGCCGCGTACGACCACGCCGAGCCGGCCGTCGCCATCATCAAGCACGCCAACCCCTGCGGGATCGCGGTCGGTTCGGACGTGGCCGAGGCGCACCGCAAGGCACACGCGTGTGACCCGCTGTCGGCGTTCGGCGGTGTGATCGCGGTCAACCGGCCGGTCTCCAAGGAGATGGCCGAGCAGGTCGCCGAGATCTTCACCGAGGTCATCGTCGCGCCCGACTACGAGGACGGCGCCCTCGAGGCCCTCGCCAAGAAGAAGAACATCCGCGTCCTGAAGGCCCCGGCCGCGCCCGCGCACCCCGCCGAGGTCAAGCCCATCGACGGCGGCGCGCTCCTCCAGGTCACCGACCGCCTCCAGGCCGAGGGGGACGACCCGGCGAACTGGACCCTGGCCGCCGGCGAGGCGCTGAGCGCGGACGAGCTCGCCGAACTCGCGTTCGCCTGGCGGGCCTGCCGGGCCGTCAAGTCCAACGCCATCCTGCTCGCCAAGGACGGCGCCTCGGTCGGCGTCGGCATGGGCCAGGTCAACCGGGTCGACTCCGCGAAGCTCGCCGTCGAGCGGGCCGGTGCCGAGCGCGCGCAGGGCTCCTACGCCGCCTCGGACGCCTTCTTCCCCTTCCCGGACGGCCTGGAGGTCCTCCTGGAGGCCGGCGTGAAGGCGGTCGTGCAGCCGGGCGGCTCGGTCCGTGACGAACTCGTCGTGGAGGCCGCGAAGAAGGCGGGCGTCACGATGTACTTCACCGGGACGCGGCACTTCTTCCACTGACACCTGCCGGTACGGCCGAGGGGCGGGGCTACGTGGAACTACGCAGCGCCGCCCACGTGTTGGGCCCCACCTGGCCGTCCACTTCCAGGCCCTTGGCGCTCTGGAACTGCTTGACGGCCGCCTGGGTGTCCCGGCCGAACTCGCCGTCCACGCCCGAAGAGCCCACGCTGTAGCCGCGCTTGGTGAGCATGCACTGCACCTGGACGACCCGCTGGCCCTTGTCGCCGTAGTCGGTGAGTTCGGTGCCCGAGTAGTAGGTGCAGCCGGATATCCAGGCGGGGGTGGCCGGGGGAGCGGCGGTCCTGGTGACCGTGGCGGTGGGGGTGGGGGCGGTGTTCCCGCCGGAACTCCCGCCCGTCGCGCCCCCGTCGGGGGAGGCGGTCGCGGTGGGGGTGGCGGTCGGCTCCTCGGTGGGGTCCTGCTGCTCCGCGCCCTTGTCCTTGTCGTCCTTCTTCTTCTCGTCCCTCTGCTTCTCCTTGGCGGAGGGCGAGGCGGAGGCGATGGGCGGGGCGGAGGTCGGTTTCGCGGAGGCGCTGACGCTCGTGGTGCCCGACGGGGCGGCCGCGGCCTGGGTGTCGGGGCGGGTGAGCAGGAAGGCGCCGACGGCCACGGCCGCGACGGCGATGCCCGCGACGCCGACCAGGAGGGGCCTCCTGCGACGGCCGTTCCCGGTGGCTGCCGGCACCTGCGTGAGCACGGGCTGGGTGGGGGTGCGGAAGTGACCGCCCCCGGGCAGGTCCGCAAGCACCGCGCACCCCTGCTGCCGCTCACGGAGCCGGGCGGCGAGCGGTTCTTGCCAGTGGGAGGCGCGGCCGTGTCCGGCGGCCCTGGCGGCGTCCGCCAGCTGCCCCGGGGTGGGGCGCCCGGCGGGGTCCTTGGCGAGGCAGGCGGTCAGCAGCGCGGCCAGGGCGGGGTCCGACTGCGCGAGTTCGGCCATGACCTCGGCGTCGGGGGCCTCGAAGGCGACCCGGTGCATGACGTCCACGCCGGTTCCGTCGCCGAAGGGGGCGTGGCCGGTGGCGGCGTAGACGAGGGTGCAGCCCAGCGAGAAGACGTCGGAGGCGGCGTCGCAGCGGCCCTCGCGCAGGTACTCGGGCGCCATGTAGGCGGCGGTGCCGACCCGGTTGCCGGTGGTGGTGATCGCGCTGCTGTCGGCCGCGCGGGAGATGCCGAAGTCGATGACGTGGGTGCCCCGCGGGGACAGGATCACGTTGGACGGCTTGAGGTCCCGGTGCACCACTCCGGCGGCGGTCAGCGCCGACAGGGCCTCGCCGAGTTCCGCCACCAGGCGCCACACCCCGGCCGGTTCCATCAGCCCGCACTCGCGCACGGCGTCGACGAGGGTGAGGCCGGGCAGGTACTCGGTCGCCATCCACAGCAGCGCGTCGTCGAACCCGGTGCCGAGCAGATGCGGTGCGCGCGGTGTGCGGACCCGCCCGTGCACGGCGGCCTCCCGCTCGAACCGCCGCCGGAAGTCCGGCCCTTCGGCGTACTCGGGCCGGATCACCTTCACGGCGGCGAGCCCCGCACTGCCGTCGGCGTGTCGGGCCAGGTAGACCCGGCCCATACCGCCGCTGCCGAGCAGCCCGAGCGGGGCGTACGGTCCGATGCGGGCGGGATCGGTGGGCAGCAGCGGGGCCGCGCCCACCTGCCGCAGGGCGGTGTCACCGGCCGTCGGTGTGTCTGTCACGGTCTTCCCCGACCTGCCTCTTCGATCACAACGTGCTCTCTGGTCACGCCAGTTGACTGACGAGAGGCTATCGCCCCGCCGCCGGGGAGCGCCGGGATACGCAGGGAACGCGGCCCGCAACGCCCCGGGGCCGTGTCACGGTGTGACAC
>NZ_JBHUXV010000112.1:0-30978 GCF_042669125.1 Streptomyces sp. NPDC057253
CGCTACAGCTCGGCCAGCAGGGCGTAAGCCGTCGGCACGAAGGCGTCGGCGGCGCGGAAGCGGCGGGTGCACAGGGCCGCCAGCGCCGTGCCGGTGTCGGGCCGGAAGCCCAGGAAGGCCTGCTGGCCGAGGGTGGCGCCACCGTGGAAGTACATCGGACCCTGGTCTGTGGGGTGTTGGAACCAGGCCACGGTGTGCACATGCCGGTGCCCGATCCCGCGCCGGAGCACCGGGCGGCGGACCGCGCGCAGCGCACCCGTCAGGGGCCGGTCCGACGGATCCAGATGCGCTTCGAGGAACGCGAGCAGGTCGTGCGGGGCGGACCGGACGGCGCCGGCCGCCTGGAAGCCGCCGACGGCCAACGGGGGCACGGGTGTCGTGCCGTCCTTGCGGTGTCCGGTGGCGTCGGTGCCCGGTCCGCCGGGGGAGAGGGCGGCGCCGCTCAGCCCCAGGGGGCGCAGCAGCTGACCCGTGAGCAGCTCGTCCCACGGGGTGCCGGTCACCGCCACCAGGGCGTGACCGAGGACGGCGACACCGAAGTTGGAGTAGTGCCAGCGGGTGCCGGGCCGGTGGCGGCGCCCGTGGCGGCGTCGGTGGCGTTCGTGGCGCAGGAAGGCGTCGATCACGCGCTCGGCCGGATAGCGGGCGTAGGGGTTGGTGCGCCAGGCCGGCAGCGCCCGGACGAAGAAGTCGGCGGGCAGGGCGGGCAGTCCGGCGGTGTGGGTGATCAGATGCGCGAGGGTGACGGGGTCCTCGCCGGGGCGCCGGGCCGGATCCAGCAGGGCGGCGGCGGGCAGGCCCGCGGACAGCGTCCCGGTTCGGGTCAGGTGGGCCAGCAGCAGTCCGGTGAAGGTCTTGGAGGCCGAGCCCAGTTCGTAGCGCAGCCGGTCGCGCGGGACGGGCGGGGGCGGTGCGGTGCCGCCGGTGCGCACGGTGCGGTGACCGTGCCGGGAGACGGCGAAGACCACGTCGGGCGCGTCCACGGCGTCGACGGCGGCGTCGAGCCGCCGCCGCAGCTCCTCGTCGTCGGCGGGTGCGTCCGGGGTGGGGTCGTCGGGCGGGAGTACGGCTGGCGGGAGCGGGCCGGGCGGGAGTACGGCGGGCGGGAGTGCGCCGGTGATCTCGAGCGGGCCGGTGGAGTCGAGCGGGTCGCTGACGTCGAGCGGATCGCCGGGCCAGGGCGCGGGACGGGCCGGGTGAGCGCCGGCTGTCATGACGGTGTCCGTGTCGTCCGGGTCGTCGGTGTCGTCCGCGCCGTCCGTGTCATCCGCGTCAACGCGCGGGAGGTGGCCAGGACGGAGGCGAACGCGGCGACCAGCGTCGGGTGGTAGACGATGTCGAAGACCTCGTCGGGCTCACCCTCGGGCATCCCGCGGACCGCGGGCATCGCGCCGTCGGGTTGCTGGGCGGCCGCGAAGCCCTCCCACGCCCGCTCGTCGAGGCTGGGCTCGGGCAGACAGGCGTCGACGACGAGCAGTTCACCGAGCAGGTCCCAGCGGCGCAGGTCGAGCCAGTCGTCCAGCCAGACCGGCAGCCAGTGGGCGAGATAGTCGGCGATCCCGGCCGGCAGCCCGTCGGGGTTCTCCCCCCAGTCGGTGAGGTGGAAGACGGTGTGGGTGATGTCGTAGGCGGTATGCCCTTCCACCGTCCAGGGTTCGGGGGAACGGCCCAGCCAGGTCGCGCCGACGAGGTCCGCCTCCGGCGGCCGGGGCGGCAGGCCGAAGCGGCGCTGGAAGGCGGACAGGCCGAGGCGGCGGACCGGCGCCATCTCCAGCGCCTCGAAGCTGCCCAGCCGTTGGTTGAGCCGGAAGGCCCGCTCGGCCTCGGGGCAGCTGTATCCCAGTTCCCAGAACGGCAGATACACCTCGAAGGGGATCGGCGACAGGGGCTCCACCTGCTGGCCGCGCACCAGCATCCGGCCGCCGTCCAGGGTGCGGCACCAGGCGTGGTCGATCAACTGCCGTGCCAGCGCGGCCTGTCGGGACCCGGCCACCCCCTCCCGGAACAACACCTTGCAGATGAGGGCGAGTTCGCCGACCGGTTTGAAGCGCTCCAGGAAGCCGACCTCGGGGTCGACGTCCAACTCCAGCCGGAATCCCTCGCGGTGGGCGTGCAGCCACTCCAGGGCTCCGACGCCGACCTGGTGGACGAGACGCGTGTTGTTCATCCCGGCCCTCCCTGTCCGCCGTTCGCCTCCCGGAGCCGGTCGAGGGTCAGCGCCGCGGCGAAGGCCGTCATCAACGTCGAGTGGTAGCAGTCGAGGAAGGCGGGGGCGGTCGTACGACTGCCTCGGCCGCCGACCTCCGGGACGGCGCCGGAGTCGTCCTGGGCCACCGCGAGTTTCCCCCAGGCCTCCTGGAGCAGGGCGCGCTCGGGCGGGCCCGGCAGGCTGCTGGCCACGGCCAGGAGTTCGCAGCACAGGTCCCACTGCTCGTCCTCCAGGCAGGTGTCGAGCCAGGGTGGCAGCCAGTGCCGCAGGTACTCCGCGACCGGCGCCGGCACGGCCTGCGGGTTCAGGCCCCAGTCGGTGAGATGGAAGATCACGTGGGTGAGCGTGTAGCCGGCGGCGAGTTCGAAGGTCCACGGCTCCGGCAGTCCGGCGAGCCAGGTGCGCTCCAGCGCCCGCCCCATGTCCTCGTGCTGCGCGAGGCCGCTGCGGCGCTCGGAGTTGAGCACGCTCAGGCGCCGGTTGGGTTCCTGCTCCGTGACCTGCCAGCCGCGGGTGCGGGCCACCGTCGCGGTGGCGTCCTCGTAGCGCTCGTGCCGCAGGCCCGCCGACGCGAACGCCGCGTAGACCTCCAGCGGATACGTCGCGAAGGGTTCGAGGCGCTGCAACTCCGCGAACAGGGCGCCCCGCCCGGTCTGTTGCCACGCGAAGGCCAGCAGGTCGGAGGCCACCACGTGGAGCGGATCGGTCCGTTCGGTGTGCCGCCGTACGCAGACGCACACCTGGGCCAGCTCGCCGAGGGGCTTCCAGGTGGTGTTCACGTCGCCGTGCTCGGCGAGCGCGTCCTCGTCGAGCGCGAAGCCGTCGCGGTGGGCGGACACCCAGCTCAGTGCGGCCTCGCCCAGCTGCCGGACCCCGCGGGCGGGGCGGACCTCGGGGGCCGCCGTCACACCAGTACCCCGGTGCGCATCAGTTGGGCGGCCCGCACCTGGAACGCCACGCGGGCGTCCTCGCCGCCCATCTGCGCCACGAACTCCAGCCCGGTGTCCAGGCCCAGAGTCGGTGGCACACCGTCGAGGAGGACCAGCCAGCGTCCCGCCCCGGCCGCCTGGAGCCAGTCGCGGCGGCGGACCGCCCGGACGAATCCCCGGGCCACGTCGACCGGGCGGGCGCGCGCCACCCGAGCCACCGCGCAGTCCTCGCCGGGCAGCGCGAGGGGGGCGAGCACGGCGAGTTGGTGGGTCAGGAACTGCCACGGGGCCTCCTCCAGCCACTCCGCCCCGGGCTCGGTCCCCTCGTCCGGTGCGCCGTCGAGGCCGGCGTCCAGCCGCAGCAGCGCCCGTCGCATCGCCCAGTGGCTCCACACCGAGGTGGGAGGGGCTTCGGCGGGTGGCGGGTAGGCGTGAACGGCCTTGCTGAACACGGTGAGATCGTCCGGCTCGGGGGGCGCGCAGCGCAGCAGCACGCTCGGCAGGACGACATCGGCTCCCACCACGCGTACGGCGGCCAGCGCCGGGTCGGCGGTCGCCTGGGGGCCGTTGCCGCCCCCGACCGTGCCTGCCGGCCGGAAGCGGTCTCCGCTCCGGAGAGCGGAGACCAGTTCCGACATGAGGCCCTGCACCGCGCCCGCGAGGCGGGTCGAAGCGCCTGACTGCTCCATGCGGGTTCTCCCGTCAGCCCTTCTTCGGCCGTGGCGTCGGAGGCGACAGCAGGAGGTTGCTCGACGAGGACGTCAGAGCGAGCGCCGCGCACTGGCGGCTGTCGCGGTAGTAACCGTCGGCCTCGACCGGGTCGAGAGCCGCTTCGACGTCGATGCCCTGGACCTCGGTGAGGTCGTCGAGCTGGAACTCGGTGGAAGACATACCACCATCTCCTTTTTGAGAGATATGCGGGTCTAGTTCCATGTCACCGCATCGTGGCGATCTATGCAAAAAAGGGTGAAATGTCCAAAATGGACTACGGGCTCAGTGCGCTCCGCCGCGCTCCTCGCGGATCTGGGAGACCACCCGCGCCACCGACTGCCGGACCGCTTCCGTCTCGGTGAGAAAGTGCCAGTAGTCGGGGTGACGGCCCTCCAGCGTGCCGATCGCCCGGTCCAGCCGGGCCACCGCGTCGTCCAGGGGGCGGGCATGGCGGGGGTCGGGGGTGTTGCGGCCGGCCATGGCCAGACGCTGGGCGTCCCGGATGGCGAAGCGGGTGCGGTCGATCTCCTGCTGGGGGTCCTTCTGCACGGCGTTGAGGCGGCGCAGCCGGTCGCCGGCCGCGGAGACGGCCTCGTCGGTGGTGTTGAGCAGGGCGCGGACCGTGGAGAGCAGCGAGGTGGCGTCCGGCCAGCGCTGTTCGTCGCGCGCGGCCCGGGCCTCGCGGAGCTTCAGCTCGGCCTGCCGGACGTTCTCCGCGGCCTGGTCCGGGACGTGCTGGAGGTCCTGCCAGCAGGCGGCGGTGAACCTGCGGCGCAGTTCGCTGAGCACCGGGTCGACCTGGCCGGCCCGGGTGGTCAGGGCCTCGGCACGGGTGCGCAGGGAGACGAGCCGGTGGTCGATCTCCGCGGCCCGCTCCGGCAGCCGCTCGGCCTCGGCCCGGATCGCCCCGGACTCCCGGGCCACCCGCTCGGCCCGCTCCAGGGTCTGCGGCACGCCGTGCTGACCCGCGCCCTGGTTGAGCCTGGTCAACTCCGGTCCGAGGGCGGCGAGCCGGGCCGCGAGGTCGTCCGCCTTCAGCCCCGACTCCCGTACGGCGTCCAGGGCGTTGGAGGCGGCCAGCAGCCCCTGCCGGGCGCGCTCCACGGCCGGGGCGAGCCGGGCCAGCTGGGTCTCGGCCTTGCCGAGCAGCGGACCGAGGCTGTCGCCGAAACGGTCCAGCTCCTTCTTGACGTTGCCGAGGTCGTCCTTGGCCCGGGTGAGCTCGGTACGCGCGTGGGCGGCGACCGAGGCCTCCAGGTCGTCCCGGTCGAGGTCATGGGCGTCGACGGCCTCGATGTAGCGGTGGCTCGCCTCGTCGATGCGCCCGCTGATCGCCTGGAAGTCGGCGACCGCGCGCCGGGCGGCGGGGGAGTCGTCGACGGCCGTGATGGTCTCTATCGAGATCCGCAGGTCCCGCTGGGCGGTGTCCAGCTCGTAGAACGCGGCCGCGGCGGCGTCCTTGGCCGCCTGCGCCTCGGCCCGCTGGCTCTCCGCGCGCCCGCCGAACCAGCGCCGCGTGCCGCCGCCGGCGAACGCGGCGGGCAGCACGAGGGCGGCCAGCAACGGCAGTCCGGCCAGCGTGAGGGTGTCCCTGAGCGCCTGGCGGTGTGCGCGCGGCCTCGACGGCGACAAGTACGGCTGCTTCGGTGTCGCCGTCACATCCCTCTCCCGTGCTGTGTTCCGTCCTGGCGGTGCCCGGTGCCATTCTCCCACCGGTGAAGGACGAACACACGGGCCGGTCAGTTCGCGGTTCGCACGGTGATCTTCCCGTCTCCGCTCCTAGCGGACACGACGTGCGCGCTGGAGTCGGAGCGGGGCACGGACACGTCGACCCCTCCGTCACCGGTCCTGGTGTCCACGCGGTAGGTGGCCTTCGGCAGCGAGACCGTCACGGAGCCGTCGCCGCTGCGGGTCTCCACCCGGTCCGGTACGGCGCGCAGTTCGAGGTGGACCGAGCCGTCGCCGGTGCGGGCGGTCACCCGGCGGGAGGTGACCTCCGCGTGTATCGAGCCGTCGCTCGTGTGCAGGTCCAGCGGCCCGCCGGCGTCGGTGACCCGCACCGAGCCGTCGCCGGTGCTGATGCTCAGCGGCTGGGTGAACCCGCGTGCCCGCACGCTGCCGTCGCCGTCCTCGACCTTCACGGCGATGTCCCGGGGCACCTCGATGCGGTGCTTGGCGGCGCAGTCGGCCACGACACCGCTGCACTTCATCCGCAGCTTCAGCCGGTCGTCCTTCATCGACCAGGTCACCTCGGGGTCCTTGCCGACGGCGACGGTCCCCTGGAACCAGCGGGTCACCTGGATCGAGCCCGACTTGTTGGCGTCGGCGGCGACGATCTCCAGCGCCGAGTCGTCGGAGTCGATGGTGAGGGTGCGGCCCTGGAGGGCGAAGGACTTGTGGTCGGGGGTCTTGTCGTCCCCGGCGGAGGCGCCGCAGGCGGTGGCCCCGGCGACGACGAGCGCGACGACCCCGGCCGCGACGGCGGCACGTGCGGGAACGGAACGGACCATGACGATCTCCCCCTGTACTTGCCCTGGCGGGCGGCCGCGGGCACGCTGCCCTGACCGGTGGCCGCGGGCACGCTGCCCTGGCCGGTGGCCGCGGGCACTCCGCGACCCTGCTTCGACCCTAGGGACGGGGCCGGCCCGGGGGGATCCGGGCCGCTCCCGGATCCGGGGTGGGGTTTTCCCCCGTACCGACCCTGACCCCGGCGGCTGCGCGAGTAAGGGTTTGCAGGACAGGGCCCGCGGCAAGGTAGGCTGTCGACTCGTCTCGGGTGCGTAGCTCAGGGGTAGAGCGCCTGCCTTACAAGCAGGATGTCGGCGGTTCGAAACCGTCCGCGCCCACACCAGGAAGACCCCGGCCGATCCCGGCCGGGGTCTTTTCGTGTTCGCCGGACTCCTCGCGCCGTCAGTCGGTGCCCGGTGCGCCGGATTCGTGCGCGTGCTTCAGCTCGGAGCGGGCGTCCACGCGCTCCGGCGAGGCCACCTCCGTCCAGAAGCGGTGGGTGGTGACGAAGACCGCGAGTTCGTGTTCGCGCTGCCGGAGCTTCTCCACCTCGGCCTGTTCGTCCGGGGTCCAGCCGGGGGAGGCGGGGCGCTCCACCTTCCGCCAGCCGGTGTCGTCGCTGAAGCCGTCCAGGGGCGCGACCGACCAGGGGAGCCGCTTGAGCAGGGCCGACAGCTCGGCCCGGACCTGATGCAGCTCCTCCTGACCGGCGAGGAGGTCACTCGGAAAGTCATAGGTCGTAGCCACGGCACAATGCTACGCCTGTTCGATTTTGGGTGGCGAGTGTCTTCTGGGGGTTCACGCGAACGGGTGTGCCGACGGGGCGGGAGCGGGCGGTAATCCGGCCGAGGCGGGGTAATGGGACGTCGATCAGCCGCTGTTGAGAAATCGATCAGCCCGTGCGGAGAGGGAGCCGAGGATGACCGACGACGCCTACCTGTTCCTGCTTGACGACCCGTCCGTGCCGCTCGGCGTGTCGCCCGCCGCCGTCGGGGAGCTGGCCTGCATGGAGACGCCCGCGGTCCGCGCGTGGCTGGACGCGCAGGGCAGCACACCCACGTCCCCGCGGCTGCGGCTGCTGCCGCCGGAGGAGAACGGTGCCGTGCCCGAGGGGGCCGAACGGCTGCCGGTCCCGCTGAGCGACGAGGAACTGCGCCGCGTCCGCCACCTGACCGCCCCCGAGTCCCTCGCCCGGGTCGAGGAGGAACTGCTCGCCTACCGCGACACCGCGGACGGCCGGGACGACCTGATCGGCCGCGCACTGGCCGCGGGTGTGCCTCCGCACCGCATCGTCGAACTGACGGGAGTGGACCCGGCGACGGTGACCGCGGCGGCGGGGGGCTGAGGAGCGGGGCGGGGGCGGGGGTGGGGGCCGGCTGCGGTCACGTGGGTCATGGTCGGGCCGTAGGCATTGGGATCGTCGTCCGGTCCGGTCGCAGTCACCGGGACCCGCGTCCGGGCTCGGTCGCCGGGTAACCGTCCGGCCGTAGCCACCCGAATCGCGTCCGGCCGCAGACCCGGGGACCATCCGGCCATAACCCGGACCCGCTTGAATCGCCGCCCCGCCTCACTCACCCGGGCCCGGGTCCGGATGGACGGCCGACTCGATGCCCGCGCGGGCCGCTTCCAGTTGGGCGGCGAAGGCGATGCCGAGGAAGAGGGCGATCGCGGTCAGGTTGGCCCACAGGAGCAGGGCGATGAAGGCCGTGAGCGGCCCGTACACGGCACCGAAGGCACCGCTCTCCTCGACGTACAGCGCGAGCAGCCAGGTGGCCGCAACCCACAGCAGCAGATGCACGGCCGAGCCGAAGGCCAGCCAGGTGTAACCGGGCTGCACCCGGCGCGGCGACCAGCGGAAGATCACCGCGGAGGCCACCCAGGCCAGCGCCAGCCCCACGGGCACGTCGAGGACGCTCCACCAGCGCGGCCCGCCGCCCTCCCCGCCGAGCGTCCGGGCCACCGCGTCGCCCACCGCCTCCCCGGCCACGAGCACGACGAAGCCCAGCACCAGCGGCAGCCCCGCGGCGAGCGCGAGCACGATCCCGCGCCCGTACTTGCGCGGGAAGGGACGGTCGCGCTCGATGCCGTAGATCCGGTTGGCGCCGCGTTCGATCTGGCCCATGGCCGAGGCGAGGTTCAGCAGCGCGAAGCCGAGGCCCAGCCAGAGGGCGAGCGTGCTCCAGACACTGCCGTGCGCGGTGCGCCGCGTCCCCTCGAAGGCCTCCTCGACGATGTCGGCGCTGGCGCCCGGCACGATCCGGCCGAGCGTCAGCTCGATGATCCGGCCCACGCTCTCCGTGTGCACCGAGGTGGCGAGGCCCACCAGCGCCACCGTGCACGGCACCAGCCCGAGCACCACCTGGAAGGCGAGGGCCCGCGCGTTGGTGAAGCCGTCCGCGTACCGGAACCGCGCGAAGGAGTCGGTGAGCAGCCGCAACCCCCCGTAGTGGCGCAGGGCGGCGAACGCCTCGTCTCCCGAGAGTTCGTCCCCGATCATGTCCCGGGTCTGCGGGACGTGGACGGCGGTACCCATGGCGCTCCTCGTCGTACGTCGGCTCCCTGTGCACCTGCCCCGTGAACCGGGTTTGTGTCAGCGACGTCCGCCGAACTCCCACCCGTAGACCTCCACGGACGCGTACCGCTCCCGGGTCAGCACGGCCCGTGCCTGTTCCGGGTCCGCGGCACGGACCAGGGCCGCGGTGCCCAGCCAGGCGGTCGCGTCGTCGGACAGCAGCGGGCCGTACGCGATCAGGTCGTCCTCGGCGGTCGGTACGGCGAGGTCGGCGGCCTCTCCCGAGCCGAGACCGAGCACCAGGTACCGGTCGTCACCGGTCCGGCCGCCCGGGAACTCCCACATGGTGCGGCCCAGCAGGTTGCGCCAGCGGCGCAGCAGCACGTCCCGGTAGGCGCCGGCCTGGTAGTTCGGCTCGTCGAAGGCGAACGCGCGGGCGGCGGCGGGATCGGGCAGGTCGACGATGTGCACACTGCCGGTGAGCGTCTCCCCGTCGGTGCTGAACGTCGGCCCCCGCGCGATCAGTTCGGCCTCGTACCCGTCCATATAGGCCCAGTGCGCTTCCGTCAGCTCCTCACGCAGGGGAAGGGAGCCGGGCCGGTCACGGTGATAACAGAAGAACTCCATGACCCCAGAGCCTCACCCACCACGGGCGCCGCCTCAACGGCATTACGCGGAGGGCGTGTTCACCAACTCCACGAACATCGGCGCCAGCCGGGCGGCGAGGTCGGGACGGGAGCGTTCGAGTTCGGCCGTGGCGGCGCCGATCGCGGCGGTCAGAGCACGATCGAGTTCCGTTGCGGTCAGCGAGCGCACGAGAGACCCCTCCAACTCGGCCGAGAGGTCGTCCGGGAGCAGATGGGCGCCCTTCGCGTACGCGTGCGCGTGCCCGAGCCGCAGACAGGCCAGGGTGATCACGTGGTCCCGCAGACCACTGATCCAGTGCTCGGCCTGCCACCGGCGACCGCGCTCCACGCACACGCGCGCGTGGAGCGCGTGATGCCACAGGAGACCGACCAGGGTGTCGCCGTCCGGTGCCGCGAAGGGCTCCGGGGTGCGCGGCCGGCCGAACACCGTCCGCCATTGCGGGCCCCGCGGCCCGAACTCGGCCTCTGGTGCGAACGTCAGGTCGATCTCCAGCCAGCCCGGCAGGAGGAACACGCGCACGACGGCGGCGCCGACCGGCAGGTCCCAGTGGTGCCGGGAGCCGAGGTCGTCGTAGAGCCAGTCGGTCCACCGGCGCAGGGTCGGCGCGAGGTCGCCCTCGACGGCGAGGACCAAATCCGTGTCCGACCAGCGGTCGCCCTCCCCGACGGCGTACGAGCCGGTGAAGGCGGCGCCCACGACGGCGTCGTCGGCTTGGGCGCGGGCGAGCAATCGCCCTCTGAGGCGGTCCCGTTCCTCGACCGTGAACATCGCGTGGCCCCACTTCCGTCCAAGCCTCGCCGCTTCTTTGTCCATGGACCGGTGCTTGGTCGGCGCGCGAGGGTCGGTCCATGATTTCGGATCCTGGGAGTGTCGTGCATAGGCGGGCGAGCGGGTCCCGGCGGACACCGGCCGGGCTCCTCGCTCTGGCTGTCGGTGGGTTCGGGATCGGGTTGACCGAGTTTCTGATCGCGGGGTTGTTGCCGCAGGTGGCGTCGGAATTTCGGGTGAGCGAGGCTGCCGCGGGGTGGCTGATCTCCGGGTACGCGTTGAGTGTCGCGGTCGGTGCGATCGTGCTGACCGCCGCCACGGCTCGGCTGCCCCGCAAGCGGGTGCTGGTCGGTCTTGTCGTCCTGTTCGTCGTCGGCAACCTGCTGTCGGCGGTCGCGCCGAGCTACCGCGTGATGCTGCTCGGACGGATCGTCGCGGCCCTGTGCCACGGTTCGTTCTTCGGCATCGGCTCCCTCGTCGCGCGCGGTCTCGTCGCCCCCGACCGCAAGTCCCGCGCGGTGGCCGTCATGTTCGCAGGACTGACGGTCGCGAACGTCCTGGGCGTGCCGTTCGGTGCGTTGGTCGGGGAGCGCTGGGGCTGGCGGGCCGCCTTCTGGGCGGTCACCGCGATCGGCGTTCTCGCGCTCGCGGGAATCGCCGCGTACGTGCCGAGCGGGGCCGGGAACACACCGCCCGCCGAGCCCGCGCCGCCCACCGGACTGCGCGACCAGGTGGGCGCGTTCCGGTCCGGGCAGGTGTGGCTGACCCTGGCGGCCACCGCGCTCGGCTACGGCGGGATGTTCGGTGCGTTCAGCTACCTCGCCTACACCTTCACCGAGGTCGGCGGCTTCTCCTCGACGGATGTCGCCTGGCTGCTGATGGTCTACGGCGTCGGCCTGGTCGTCGGGAACCTGCTCGGCGGACGGGCCGCCGACCGCGACCGTGACCGCACGCTGGTCCTGGCTCTGACCGGGCTCACCGTCACCCTGACCCTGTTCGGACTGCTGGCCGCCAGTGCCACGGCCTCGGTGCTCCTGGTGTTCCTGATGGGCGTGTTCGCGTTCGCCGCCGTGCCCGGCATGATCACGCGCGTCACCGACTACGCGCAGGGCGCGGTCCTGGCCGCCGGCGCCAACGTGTCGGCGTCCAACCTCGGCAACGCGCTGGGCGCCTGGGCCGGCGGCCTCGCCATCACCGCCGGCCTCGGCTACGCCGCTCCCCTCTACGTCGGCGCGGCCATCGCCCTGACCTCGGTCGCGGTCATGGCAGTGGCGGCGCGTCGGGCGAGGCCGGCCGGGCGTGAGGAGCAGGGGGCGGTCGTACGGCGATGACGTGACGGGGGGCGTTGTCAGACCCCGCCCCTACTGTGGGGGGCATGGCTGCGGTGGAGGCGGATGTGCAGGTGCAGCGAGTGGAGCAGGTGCGGCTGGTGCCCTGGGGGGAGGGTGACTTCTGGCTGCTGGAGCGGACCAACAGTCCCGAGATGACCGCGCACCTGGGCGGGCCCGAGAGCGAGGAGAAGCTCGTCGCGCGGCATCGGCGGTATGTCGAGCTGTCGGCGGGACAGATGTACCGGGTCACGCTGGCGGAGAGCCGGGAGACGGTCGGCTCGATCGGGTTCTGGGAGCGCGAGTGGGCGGGCGCGTCGGTGTGGGAGACCGGGTGGGGGATCCTGCCGGAGTTCCAAGGGCGGGGGCTGGCCGCGCGGGCGGCCCAGGCGCTCATCGCGGAGGCGCGGGGCGCGGGCGGACACCGGTACCTGCACGCGTTCCCGAGCGTGGAGCACACGGCGTCGAACGGGGTCTGCCGCCGGGCGGGCTTCACGCTGCTCGGCCAGGCCGAGTTCGAGTACCCGAAGGGGCACTGGCTCACGTCCAACGACTGGCGGTTCGATCTGGAGAGGTGATTCACGGTCGGCCCCGGACTCGGTGGCCGCCTCGCCGAGGATCATGGATTTCGGCAGGAGCGGACGGAAGCGCCGATCCGCTCCGGGAGGGAGACTGTCGGTATGTGCCGCAGTATCAAGACGCTTCGTCCGCCCGTGCTGCCCGAGGAGGCGACGGAGGAGGAGATCCGGGCCGCCGCCCTCCAGTACGTGCGCAAGGTCTCGGGCTTCCGCGCCCCGGCAGCGCACAACCAGGAGGTCTTCGACCGAGCCGTGGAGGTGATCGCCGAGGCAACCGCAGAGCTCCTCGCAGGCCTGGAGATCCGCGGCGCCACGCGCCGAGAGGCGAGCTGAGCGAGGCCCCGGGACTTGCGCAGCCCGACGAACCCGCCCGCCGACGAAAACCAAGCGGGTCGGGGCGAGCTGGGCGGCGCGTGAGCCGGCCCTGAGGTGCGCGCCGGGCAGAGCGTGCGGGGGTGGCCATGGCCGGGGCGTCCCCGGCGCTGGGGTGAGCGTGTTCGAGGCGCGCTGGGTTTGGGGGAGCGGGGCCCTGGCGTATGCGTGCTGGGGTGGCGACCTGGCCGTGGGGTGGCCGGCCCGTGAAGTGAGTCGGGGGAGCGCGTTCGGGGCGGCCTGGGCCGGAGTGAGCCTGTTCAAGGCGTGCTGGGTCTGGGGGCGCGCGGCCCCGGCCTGAGCGTGCCGAGGTGACCTCGCCCTGGACTGAGCCGAGCCTGTCCGAGGTCAACCTGGGGATGGGGAAGCTAACAAGCCCGGGTGGTAATGGTCAGCCTCGCTGGGGGAGGTCAGGGGAGTCGGCCAGCCGCTCTCTCCCACCCGCCGGGCCCTAGCGGGCCGTTTCCGGGCGGCGGCGCATTACGTATGTCGCTCCCGCGCCCGCTCCGAACAGTGCTGCCACCGATACCCCGGTCGCCAGCCATGTCGCCCCCAGCCAGTGCGCGCCGAAGTAGCCGAGGGCGACGCTGTACGCGGCCCAGGAGAGGCCGGCGAGGGCGGACCAGGGGAGGAAGTCCCGGGCTCGGCGCTGGGCCGTGCCGGCGAGGAGGGAGACCACCGAGCGGCCGGCCGGGGCGAAGCGGGCCAGTACCACCAAGGCGCCGCCCCCCGCGGCCAGCGCCTCGCCGAGACGTTCCTGCGCGGTGGTGAGCCGGCGGGAGCGGGCGATGGCGCGGTCGAGGCGTTCGCCGCCCCGGAAGGCGAGGCGGTACGCCGCGAGGTCGCCGAGGACGGACGCGGTCGTGGCGCACAGGATGAGGGACAGCACGTCGGGGACCCGCCCGGTCGCCGCACTGCCCGCGGCCGCCGCCGTCGCGGCCGTGATGACCAGCACCCCGCTCGGCAGCAGCGGCACGAACACGTCGAGGAGTACCGACAGCGCGACCATGGCGTAGATCCATGGACTGCCGGTCAGCGACCCCAGACTCTCCAACACCGCGACTCCCCGTGATTCCCCCGTAGACAGCCATACAGCGTACGCGCGGTGTGTGACAGGAGATTTACGGGGGGCTCATGAGTTGGACGCAGCATGTTCACCCGCCTGCCGGGTCCGGAAGTGAACGGGGCCTGCCGAACGTGCCGGTGCCCTCCCCACGGACGTGAGGAGGGCACCGTACGACGTCGGCTCAGACGGTCACCGGCTCGGCGGCCGGCTTCCTCTCCGTCGCCGAGCGCTTCGCGAACAGTCGGTCCAGGCCGAACGCTCCGGACCCGGTGAAGACCAGCAGCAGGAAGGCCCAGCAGAACATCGCCGCGGCCTCACCGCCGTTCTCCATGGGCCACAGGGCCGCCGGCTGGTGGACCTTGAAGTACGCGTACGCCATGGATCCCGCCGCGACGAGCGCGGCGACGCGCGTGCCCAGGCCGAGCAGCACGAAGGCCCCGCCGACGAGCTGGATCACGGCCGCGTACCAGCCGGGCCAGGTACCGGCTTCAAGGGTGCCACCGGTGCCCGCGGCACCGCCGAGGACGCCGAAGAGCGAGGCGGCGCCGTGACAGAGGAAGAGCAGGCCGACGACGATGCGGTACAGGCCGAGGGCGTATGGCTGGGCGCTGTTGAGGCGTCCGGTCATGTGGGGGACTCCTTCGGTCGGGTCGGTCCCACGAGGGGGGTCGCCCCAGGGGGATGGGACCGAGTGAGTCATCCACGTTAGGTGTCCCTAATCAATGCTTGCAAGTTCAACATTTGGCCACTGATTCGCCTCAGGTGCCCCTTCCGTTTCGCTCGCCGCCGCACGTAGAACGGCTCTCGCCACCGCGTCGGCGTCCGAAAGCGTGACCGAATCCACACCTGGGCGGGCGCCCGCCGCGGTCACCCAGTGCACTCCCTCGGTCGGCACCCCGAAAGCGAACCTCCTTGCGTGGAAGTGCCCTTGACGATCCATCAGGTGGTACGGGCGCCGGGTCACTTCCAGTCCGCCGGTCTCGTGGCCGTCCACCGTGTGCGGTCGGCAGCGGCCCGTCTTCAGCAGCCCGGTGAGCAGGTCGTCGGCCGTGCGGCGCAGATCGGGCTCCGGGAGGCGCGCCTCTATCAGGGTCGTCACCCGCACGGCGGACCCCGGCACCCCGGGTGAGCGGGCCAGCCAGGCGCCCTCCGCCTCGCGGACCTCCAGGCCGGGGCCCAGCACCTCCACCGCGCCCGCCTCGATCAGGGCCGTGAGCTCCTCGACGCGGCGCCGGGGCGGGCCGATGGAGAGGAAGGCGTTGAGCGGGGTGTACCAGCGGTCCAGGTGGTCCCTGCGCGAGGCGCCGGTGAGGCCGCCGTGGTCGACGATCTGCCGCAGCTCGTTGCGCAGGTCCCGCAGGACGTCCAGGGCCGCCTTCAGAGGCCCCTCTACGTTGCCGCGCGCGGCCTCGGCCGCGTCCTCGCGGAGGTGGCGCAGGAGCCAGGTCCGCCAGGCGCCGGGATCGCTGAAGGTCCGTCCGGTGTACGGCCGTGAGACGCGGTCCCAGGACCAGCGCGCGGCGTGCGGGATGCCGAACTCGTCCAGTACGGCGGCCTCTTCGGGGCTGCGAGGGGCCGCGGCCAGGAAGCGGCCCCGGAAGCCATCCCGGTAGTGGTCCCGAACGCGGTCCCCGAACTCCGCGTTCGCCGCCTCGCCCCCCGACTCCCGCTCCCCGACGAGGACTTCGTAGTAGACCGTCTCCACCTCCTTCGCCACCAGCGGCCATATCTCCGCGAGGAAGTCGGGGGCGTCACCGGAGTCGGCGCGTTTGCGGAAGCGGGCGATCGTGTCGTCGGTGAGGACGCGGGGGCGGTGCCGGCCGTAGGGGCCCTTGGCGTTGTCGCCGCGTGCCTGGTACGGGATGCCGCGGCGCGAACCGGCGTACAGGCGCGGCTCGTTGCCGGAGGGGAGATAGCGCAGGCCGCCGGTGTCCGCCCGGACGAAGCGGCCGCCGCGGCCGGTCGTCAGCAGGGCCAGGTGGTCGAAGAAGTTCAGGCCGAGCCCCCGCAGCAGGACGGGTTCGCCGGCCGCGACGGGGGAGAGGTCCACGTCGGCCGGGTTCGCGGGCGGGACGTGGCGGAGGCCGTGCCGCTCGGCGTGGGCGGTGTGGCGCCGCTGGGCCGCGTCGGCGACGACCGGCAGATGCCCCTGGGTGAGGACGACGGCCGACAGCCCGTCCAGGGTCGTCCCGTCGTCCAGCGTCACCGCCTGGCGCCCTTTGGCGGTGTCGTCGAGCCGCACGGCCCGCGCTCTGTGCACCTCGACCCGCACACCGCCCGGCGCCTGCCGCACGGTCCGGGTGAACACCCACTCCAGGTAGCGCCCGTACTGCGCCCGGGCCGGGTAGTCGTCGGGTCCGAGCCGCTCACCGGGCCGTTCGCTCGCCCACTCGTACAGGCTCGGCCCCGGTCGTACCGGCCCCGAGCAGTCCACGCTGTCGTCGGTGAACAGGGTCACCTGGGACGCCACCGTGTTCATCAGCAGCTCGGGGGACTGGGTGGGGCGCCAGACCCGGCCGGGACCCGGTGGGGACGGGTCGACGACGTGGACGGTCAAGTCGGTGCCGGGCGGGAGGAGTTCGGGGGCGGAGGCGCAGAGGCGTTCCAGGACGCTGGTGCCGCGGGGCCCCGCGCCGACCAGGGCGACGGAGACGGGCGGACAAGCCGTGGTGGGTGGGGGCAAGGGCGGCACTCCCGGGCGGGTGGGGCGCGTGGTGGAGCCATGGAGCTCCACCGGAAGCGGAGGGTCCGCCTCATCATGCCGTCAGGGCCACGGGAGGACCGGCGCTGGGGGCCTGGGAGCCCGGACTGTGGGACGTCTCACGCCCACCACGCGCCGACGTCACCCCAACTGCCCCGAAAGGAAGCCTTATTGGGCGAGTCGGGACTTCTTGTGTCCGCTTTCCCCGGTCAGTTCGGACTCCGACACCGTCAGCAGCCGGGTCCGACCCTGGCCCGACTCCCGCGCCTGCTCCAGCCGCAGCTTCGCCGAACGCCCGTTCAGCGTCAGCGTCATGAGCTGGTTGCCGAACCACGGCCCGCCCGTGTGCCGCCAGGAGACCGGCGGCTGCTCGCAGCGACCGTGCCGCGCCAGCCGCCGCCCCAGCGCCCGTGCCGTCGCGCTCCAGCCGAAGCGGAAGCCGAACCGGATGTAGCCGGGGACGGAGTTGTGCACGGGGGAGCAGGTGAGCTGGAGGACCCGCGCGTCCGGGCCGCCGGTGTGCCACTTCGGCTCGGCCACGTACGCGTGGTGCACGTCCCCCGACAGCACCAGCACCGTCGCCGGCGCCTCGGGCCCGGAGCCCACCTCGGCGATCAGGTCCGCCAGCGCGGCGAAGGACCGCGGGAACGCCGCCCAGTGCTCCAGGTCCGCCTTGCGCCGCAGATCCTCCCCGAACCGGGCCCAGCGCGCCCCGCGCTCCCCCCGGCACAGCGCCGCGTCCCAGGCCTCGGCGTCGTGCACCAGATGCGGCAGCAGCCAGGGCAGCGAGGTGCCGAGCAGGAGATGGTCGTAGGAGGAACGCTCCTGGAGCACCTGTTCGCGCAGCCACGCGGCCTCGCCGGGGTCGAGCATCGAGCGGTTCTGCTCCTCCAGGACGCGGGCCGCGCGGGAGTCGACCATGAGCAGCCGCACCCGGCCGAAGTCGCGCCGGTAGCTCCAGCGCACGGAGGCGGCGTCGGCGTCGGCCTTGCAGGCGAAGGCGCGCAACTCGTCGGTGCCGTCGGGGGATTGCCGTACGGCGGCGTAGAGCGGGTCGGCGGCCAGCTCGGCCGGGGGGAGGTTGCCCAGGTGCTGGTAGACCCAGTACGACATCAGGCCGCTCAGCAGGCGCTCCCGCCACCAGGAGACGGCGCGCATGTCCTCCAGCCAGGACGCTGAGGTGTTCCAATCATCGATCACGTCGTGGTCGTCGAAGATCATGCAGCTGGGCACGGTGGACAGCAGCCAGCGCACCTCGGGGTCGAGCCAGGACTCGTAGTAGAGGTGGGTGTACTCCTCGTAGTCCGCCACCTGGTCGCCCGGCGGGTCGCGCAGGTCGCGGCGGGCGGCCAGCCAGCGCTGGGTGGCTGGGGAGGTCTCGTCGGCGTAGACCTGGTCGCCCAACAGCAGGAGGACGTCGGGGCGTTCGCCGTCCGGGTCGGCGGCGATCCGGGACGCGAGGGTGTCGAGGGCGTCCGGGCCCACCGGGTCCTTCTCGCCCTCCGGGGGCGCGGCCCAGCGGCAGGAGCCGAAGGCGACACGGACGGCGGCGTCCGCGGCGGGCGTGTGGATGGCCGACGGCGGGAACGGCGAGTCGGGCAGCGGCCACACGCGGGTGCCGTCCAGGAACACCTCGTAGGAGCGGGTCGTGCCGGGGGTGAAGCCCTCGACCGGGACGAGGGCGTAGTAGTGGCCCGCGATCTGGAAGGTGTCGGACGCGCCGGCGGTGCCGTCCGAGCACCGCACCTCGGCGGTGCACGGACGGCTCGTCTCGACCCACACGGTCGCGGACGAGCCGTCGACGTACCTGAGCAGGGGGCCAAGCCGCAGATCGGTCACGTGATCCTCCTCCGTCGCCCCGTACGGTACGGAACGACGGAGGTCCGCGGGGAGGTTCCGGCGCGGAATCGTCAGCAGTTCGCGAGGTAGCTGGTGAGCGCGCTCTTCTCCGCCGAGTCGACGGAGAGGTCGTAGTAGTACTTCACCTGGACCCAGGCGCGGACGTAGGTGCAGCGGTACGAGGTGACGGACGGCATCCAGGTGGCCGGGTCCTGGTCGCCCTTGGCCTGGTTGACGTTGTCGGTGACCGCGATGAGCTGCGGGCGGGTCAGGTCGTTGGCGAAGGACTGGCGCCGGGCGGTGGTCCAGGCGCTGGCGCCGGAGTCCCAGGCCTCGGCCAGCGGCACGAGGTGGTCGATGTCGAGGTCGGAGGCGGCGGTCCAGGTGGCGCCGTCGTAGGGGGAGTACCAGCTGCCGCTGGTGGAGGCGCAGGCGGAGTCGGTGACGACGTTCGAGCCGTCGCGCTTGAGGACCGTCTCACGGGTGTTGCAGGTGCCGGAGATGGTGATCCAGTGCGGGAACAGGTCCCGGTCGTATCCGGTGCGGTTCTCGGTCGCCACGGTGAGCGAGGCGAGGTAGGTACGAGCGGTGGCCGCGCTGACCGGGGTGGGGAGGGCGGCGGAGGCGGACGGGCCGTTGAGGATCGCGACGGAGGCTATGAGGGCGGTGAGGGCTCCGAGTATGCTGAGTCGTCGACGCGCGTAGAACTTCGGCATGCGAACTCCCTTGGGGGGCGGGGGTGTTGGAGCGCGAGCGAGGGAATGCTCGCGACTCGGTGTTGCCGGGAGGTGTGCGGTCGGTAAGAAGTTAGTGACGCGTACATGACACGACAAGGTTTACGGCGAAACGATCACGTAGACTTGACCGGAGTTGAAGGGGAGTAGCTCTTCGCCGGACCGTCGACATACTGCTCAGCTCGTCTGAGCCGGCGCCCGGAGGCAGATCTTCAGGGATCGGCCAGCGAGACCTTCGGCCAGTAGTGCACTGACTGTGTGCTGCCGTGCCGAGGTGTCGTTTCGCAGGAACACTCTCGGTGGGGCAGCCCCCGACCGATTGAGGACCCTTGATCAGCATCACCGTGACGGCCGTCGTGTTCGGCGTCGTCTTCCTCGCCGAACTGCCCGACAAGACCGCGCTCGCCGGCCTCGTCCTGGGCACCCGCTACCGCGCCTCCTACGTCTTCGCGGGCGTCGCCGCCGCCTTCGCGCTGCATGTCGCGCTCGCCGTCGCGGCCGGCAGTGTGCTGACCCTGCTGCCGCAGCAGATCGTGCAGGCGATCACCGGCGTGCTCTTCCTGGGCGGCGCGGCCGTCCTGCTGCTGAAGAAGGACGACGGCGAGGAGGAGATCCGCAAGCCCGAGGACCAGTCCTTCTGGAAGGTCGCCGGGGCCGGGTTCATGCTCATCCTGGTCGCCGAGTTCGGCGACCTCACCCAGATCATGACCGCCAACCTCGCGGCCCGTTACGACGACCCGCTCTCCGTCGGCCTCGGCGCGGTGCTCGCGCTGTGGGCGGTGGCCGGACTCGGGATCGTGGGCGGAAAGGCCCTGATGAAGCGGGTGCCGCTGAAGCTGATCACCAAGGTCGCGGCGCTGCTGATGCTGGCGCTCGGGCTGTGGAGCCTGTGGGAGGCCGTGGCCGGCTGAGCTGAACGGTGGGTGAACAGTTCCGGGTGGTTCCCGAAGGCGGTGGCGAGAACCCCTCGCTGTTTTGTACCGTAGAGAAACAAAGTGGCTCCCGCCCGTTTTCCCTGACCGGCGGGCGGGGCCGCCTTGTCCCTCTCGACCGCACTTGGAGTTGCCGATGACGGCCGCCGTGTCCACCGTGCTCACCGCCCGTGCCCTCCTGCTCGACATGGACGGCACCCTCGTCAATTCCGACGCCGTGGTGGAGCGCATCTGGCGCCGCTGGGCCGACCGGCACGGACTCGACGGCGACGAGGTCATGAAGGTCGTCCACGGCCGCCAGGGCCACGCCTCGATGGCGCTCCTGCTGCCCGAACGCCCCGTGGAGCAGAACCTCGCGGACAACGCGCGCATGCTCGCCGAGGAGACCGCGGACATGGACGGCGTGGTGGCGGTGCCGGGGGCGCCCGAGTTCCTCGCGTCCCTGCGGGGACTGCCGCACGCGCTCGTGACCTCGGCCGACGTCCCGCTGTCCACGGCCAGGATGGCGGCGGCGGGGCTCGCGCTGCCGGAGGTCCGGATCACCGCCGAGTCCGTGGGGGCGAGCAAGCCGGACCCCGAGGGTTTCCTGAAGGGGGCGGCGGAGCTGGGCGTCGCGCCCGCGGACTGCGTGGTCTTCGAGGACTCCGGGGCGGGGATCGCGGCCGGGAAGGCGGCGGGGATGAAGGTGGTCGGGGTGGGGCCGCGGGCGGGGCTGCATGGGCCGGATGTGACGGTGGGGGATCTGACGGAGGTGCGGGTGGAGGGGCTCGTGGGTGGGGGGATTCGGCTGCGGGTTGGTTAGGGGCGGGCGTCTGTTGGGCGGGGGGAATCGGGTGCCGTCGGTTGGGGGGGCGGTGGGATTCGGGTGCGCGTCGGTTAGGGGCGGTGCTCGGTTGGGAGCGGTGGGCGGCTGCGCGTCGGTTAGGGGCGTGGTCGGCTGGGCGTGGTAGTCGGCTGCGCGTCCGTTGGGTGGGGTGTTCGGCTGCTGTCGGTAGGGCGCGGTAGTCGTCGGTTGGGTACGGCGTTCGGCTGTACGGCGGCCGGGCGCGGGATTCGGCTGTACTGCGGCCGGGCGTGGCCCTCTGAGGCGCCCCGGGCCTGCGGCACCCAGCCGGCCTAGGGCTCCGACGTCTCCGACTCCAGGTGCTGCCGGGTCACCAGGTCGTACACGCCGTACTCCGCGGGCTGGACCCCCCGCGCCCACTGGTAGCGGCGCACCGCGTCCTCGACGCCCTCGTTGTAGTGGCCGCTCGCCTTCCTCGTGTACAGCCCGAGCTGGGTGAGGCGCAGTTCGAGTTCGACGACCTCGGGTCCCTCCGACCCCCGCCGCAGCACCTGCGGGGCCGCCTCCCGGGCCGCGTCCGAGTCGGCCGCCGAGTCCGTCGCCGTGGTGGCCGTCGGGGTGGGCGTGGGTGCCGTCGACCGGGACGGGCTCGGTGAGGCACTGGACACCGACGGGGACGGCGAGGCCGACGGGCTCGCGCTCGCCGTCCGTGACGGGGGTGCGGCGGGCGGTCGTACGGACTGGGTGGTTGGCGGCGGTGACGCCGACGCCGGGGTGGTCGTCGCATCGGGGACGGCCGGTCGTACGTCCTGCGGTGCCGCCTCGTCCCGGGACGGCGACTCGTACGAGAACAGTCCGCTGGCGATGCCGGCCGCGGCGACCACGGCCACGACCGCTCCTGCCGTGGCGAGGAGGACCGTGCGGCGGCGGGGGCGGTGGGGGTGCTCGGCGGTGGGTGTGTCGGGGGTGGCCTGGGTGTCCGCCTGGAAGGGGCTCAGGTCTGCGGGGAGGGCCCTTGTCTCGTGGGGCTCAGGTGCGGGTGCGGGCGGGACGGGCCGTAGGGGCATCGTCTGCTCGGTGGGGGGCACCTGGGGTACGGGGGTGGTCTCGTCGTCCAGGTCCACGTACGGGCGTATGCGGAGCGGGTCGAAGTCCTCCGCCGCGGCCGCCTCCGCGGTGCGCGCCTCGCGGAGCGCGTCCGCCGCGCGCTCGGTGCAGCCGCAGGACGGGGTGTTGTCGGCCCCTCTGGGTGCCCCGCACTCCGGGCACAGATGACTGTTCGACTCCGCCATGTGTTCGTCCCTCCCCTCACAAACCCCAGAGATTATGCAGAACCCCTCCACAGTCCGTGCGCGGAAGCCCCCGGAACAACGGCTTCCAAAAGGACTCGACAGGCCATAAACGGTCACACCGACCACGATGGAGCTGTAACGAGAGCCCCGGGAGGTCTTCATGACGGCGGATGCGCACGGTATGACGGGGAATGTGCGTGACACAGGAGAGGACCATGTGTCCGGCAACGTCCTCGTCTCGATCGGGGCCCTGTTGCTCGGCATGCTGCTCGCCGCGCTGGACCAGACGATCGTCTCCACCGCGCTGCCCACCATCGTCAGCGACCTCGGCGGGATGGAGCATCTGTCCTGGGTCGTGACGGCGTATCTGCTGGCCTCCACGGCCGCGACCCCGCTGTGGGGCAAACTCGGGGACCAGTACGGGCGCAAGCGGCTGTTCCAGACCGCGATCGTGATCTTCCTGATCGGTTCGGCGCTGTGCGGGATGGCCCAGGACATGCCCCAGCTCATCGCCTTCCGGGCCCTCCAGGGGCTGGGCGGCGGCGGGTTGATGGTGCTGTCGATGGCGATCGTCGGCGATCTCGTCCCGCCGCGGGAACGCGGGCGCTACCAGGGGCTGTTCGGGGCGGTGTTCGGAGCGACGAGTGTGCTCGGGCCGTTGCTGGGCGGGTTGTTCACCGAGCATCTGAGCTGGCGGTGGGTGTTCTACGTCAACCTGCCGGTGGGTGTCGTCGCGTTGGCCGTGATCGCGGTCGTGCTGCGGATTCCGCGCAGGTCGGCGAAGCATGTCATCGACTACCTGGGGACGTTCCTCATCGCCGCCGTCGCCACCTGTCTGGTGCTGGTGGCCTCGCTGGGCGGCACCACGTGGGGCTGGGGGTCGCCGCAGATCGTCGGGCTCGCGGTGCTGGGGGTGGTGCTGGCGCTCGCCTTCGTGGCGGTCGAACGGCGGGCCGCGGAGCCGGTGTTGCCGCTGAAGCTGTTCCGGATCCGGACCTTCGCGCTGTCCGCCGTCATCAGCTTCATCGTCGGGTTCGCGATGTTCGGGGCGATGACCTATCTGCCGACGTTCCTCCAGGTGGTGCAGGGAGTCTCGCCGACGATGTCCGGCGTGCACATGCTGCCGATGGTGTTCGGGCTGCTGCTGTCCTCGACGGTCTCCGGGCAGATCGTCAGCCGCACCGGGCGGTGGAAGGTGTTCCCGGTCGCGGGGACGGCCGTCACGACGCTGGGGCTGCTGCTTCTGCACCGGCTCGACGAGAACAGTTCCACGTGGGTCATGAGCGTGTACTTCTGTGTGTTCGGGCTGGGGCTCGGGCTGGTCATGCAGGTGCTGGTGCTGATCGTGCAGAACGCCGTCTCGTACGAGGATCTCGGCGTCGCCACGTCCGGGGCGACCTTCTTCCGGTCGATCGGGGCGTCCTTCGGTGTCGCGATCTTCGGCACGGTCTTCGCGAACCGGCTCGGGGACAAGCTGGCCGACGCGTTGCGGGGGGCTCAACTGCCGCCGGGTGTCTCCGTGTCGGGGCTGGAGTCCGACTCCCGGGGGCTCGGGGAGCTGCCGGCCGCGGTGCGTCCCGCGGCGCTGCACGCGTACGCCTCGTCGATCACCGACGTGTTCCTGTACGCCGCGCCCGTCGCGTTCCTCGGGTTCGTGCTCGCGTGGTTCCTCAAGGAGGACCGGCTGCGGGGGTCGGTCACGGCGCCCGATGTCACCGAGACGCTGGCCAGTAATCCGGTGGAGCGGTCGTCGTACGACGAGGTGTGCCGGGCGTTGTCGCTGCTGGGGACTCGGGAGGGGCGGCGGGAGGTGTACCGGAAGATCACTGCGCGGGCCGGGTACGACCTGTTGCCGGCGTCGAGTTGGCTCGTGCTGCGGATTCGGCGGTACGGGTGGGTGGAGCCGGCGGTGCTCGCGGAGCGGACGTCCGTGCCGCTGAGCGTGATCATCGAGGCGGCTCGGCAGGTGGAGGAGCGGGGGTTGGGGGAGCGGAGGGGGCCTGATCTCCGGCTCACGGAGGCGGGGCGGGAGGTGGCGGGGCGGCTCGCCGCCGCTCGGGAGGAGTCGTTGGCGGAGCTGCTGGGGGACTGGTGGGGGCCGGATCGGCCTACGGATCTGACGCAGTTGGTGACGTCGCTGAACGATGAGTTGTGCGGGTCGGATCGGGAGCAGCCGCATGGGGGTGGGGCGGGGGTTCGGTTGTGACGGGGGGTGGGTTCCGTGTTCGGGTGCGGGTTCGGTGGGGGCGGGCGTTTTGCGCAGTTCCCCGCGCCCCTGAGATGCCTGCGGCGGCCCGTTTCGCCCCGGTGAGGGCTTGTGTAGCGCATCCGGTCGAGTGGGTGGGTCGGTGCCGGGGTGGGGGGTATCCGTCCTCGGTCCGGCGGCTCGGTCACTTGAGATGTCCTCGGTTCCGGACGCCGGCCGCTGCGGGCGGACACCCCCCACCCCGTCCCCTGCGCGCCGTACGCGGCCAACGGTCCGGTGGGGGCGGGCGCGGCCGGCTAACGGTCCCGTCGTAGCGCGCGTAACTGCAACTCCTCAGGGGCGCGGGGAACTGCGCGACCAGCCACGACGGACCCGCGCCCGCCAGACAACCTGACCCGGCACCCCCATAGGCGCCCCGCAACCCGCCCCGCTTCCCCCGTACACACATGCGTAGACGGTTTGAAGGAGGGGTTCGCGGCAACCCGGCAGATGTGTCAACAGGCCTGATCATCGCTCTGATCGTGATCGTGGCGGCCGTCCTGATCGTGGCGGCCGTCCTGACCCTGCGAGGCCGGAACCCCCAGCACGGCCGGGGCCTGAAGCGGCGCTTCGGGCCCGAGTACGACCGTGCCGTGGCCCGGCACGACGGGGACGAGAAGGCCGCCGAGCGCGAACTCGCCGAGCGCGTGGAGCGGCACGGATCCCTGCGCGAGCAGCCCCTCGAACCGGCACAGCGCCAGCGTTACGAAGAGCGCTGGACCGCTGCCCAGGAACGCTTCGTCGACTCCCCGCGGGAGGCCGTCGCCGAGGCCGACCGGCTGATCGCCGAACTCGCCAAGGACCGCGGTTTCCCGGACGGCGGACAGTACGAGGAGCAGTTCGCCGCGCTGTCCGTGCACCACGCGCACCATGTGCACGGCTACCGGCGGGTGCACACCGTGGTCGGCGCCCGCGTGAACGCCGACCGGGACGGCGACGGGCGGGTGAACACCGAGGAGATGCGCGAGGCCATGGTCGAGGCGCGAGCGCTCTTCGAGGACCTCGTCGGGCCGCCGCAGCGCCGCGAGGAGTCCCGCACCCCCACGGAGGAGTCCCAGGTGCGCGCGGGTCAGCCCCGCGACGGTCGCGAGCACAGCCGCGGCCACCTTCCGTGGGCATTCAACCGGCGTCACGCGAAGGGGAGTTGAGTGACATGACGGATGCCACGAGCAAGCCGATCGGCGACAAGAGCACGACCGGTGAGCCCACGGGCGCGCACAGCCCCCTGGTGGCGCCCACCGAGACCGAGGCGCCGGATCTGGGCGCGTCCCGCGGTGAGCGTGACGGGCGTGCGGAGGGCGCTGAGAGCGCGGGGCGGCGTGAATCGGTGCCGGGCGCCGTGCCCCCGGGCCGCGAGGGTCGGCTCGGTCGGGACTCCGCCGCCGGTGGCGACAGGACCTCCGCGCTTCGCGGCTCCGACGGCCATGACGCCCGGCTGCTTCCGCACGACGAGTGCGACAAGCTCAGCGCCCGGCTCCAGCACGCCGTCGCCGGGTTCGTCGACGAGCCCCGGTCCGCCGTCGAGGAGGCCGACCACGTGCTGGAAGAGGTCGCCGCGCGGTTCGCCGACGCCGTGAAGCAGCGTCGGC
The DNA here is from genome assembly GCF_042669125.1 of Streptomyces sp. NPDC057253. Taxonomy (NCBI): domain Bacteria; kingdom Bacillati; phylum Actinomycetota; class Actinomycetes; order Kitasatosporales; family Streptomycetaceae; genus Streptomyces; species Streptomyces sp. NPDC057253. The sequence goes on from NZ_JBHUXV010000112.1 coordinate 25,746, forward strand.
GTACCCTGCGCAACTCCTGGCAGGCCGGTGAGGGCAAGGCCGGTGACGCCGGTGACACCGAGCAACTCCGGCTGGCGCTGCGGGACTACCGCGAGCTGACCGAGCGGCTGTTGCACAGCTGACGTCTCGTTCGTACACACGACCGGCCCGTTGCCCGGACCAGGGCGGCGGGCCGGTCTTGGGTTGCCTTGCACCGGACACCGCCGTGCCGGGCGATTTATCATGCGGCGGCGGTGGGCCAACGGGGCTGCCGCGCAAGGACGTATCGGAGGAGCGCACGTGCTCGAACTCACCATGGCCGTCGTCACCGCGGCGGAGGAGGGTGCCACGGCCGGGATGCAGATGGCCGAGGCGCCCAGTGACCCGGGCACCGTGCTGCGTGTGGGCCGGGACAAGTCCGTGTGCCGCCTCGTGACGCCCGACGACTGGCTGTTCGTCTCCCGGGTGCATCTGGAGTTCCTGTGCGGACCCGAGGGCGTCTGGCAGGTCACCTGGCTCCAGGGCTCGCAGCCCGATCCCTCGTCCGAGGTACAGCTGGTGTCCGGGGCGTACGCCCAGCCGCTCGTCTACGGCGGCTCCGTGACCCTGCCCCGGGGCGGCAACGGCGAGATCGTGATCCGCGACCGCACCGCCCCGCGCAGCGTCAACGTCGGCTTCTATCACGAGGTGTGACCGGGAGGGCCGCCACCCGTCAGGGCTACGGCAGTACCCGCGCCAGTGCGAAGCCGTCGTAGCCCTTGCTGCCCACCGTCTGGATCGCCGTGGCGCTCAACCGCGGGTGCCGGCCGATGAGTTCGAGGGCCGTGCGCGTGCCCTGGACGTCGGGGGCCGGGTTGTCGGGGTCGGCGACCCGGCCGCCCCGTACGACGTTGTCGACGACGATCAGGCTGCCCGGGCCGGTGAGCTTGAGCGCCCACTCCACGTAGTGCGGGTTGTTGCCCTTGTCGGCGTCGATGAAGACCAGGTCGAAGGGGGGCGGGTTCTCGTCGGCCAGCCGGGGCAGGGACTCCAGGGCGGGGCCGACGCGGACCTCGACGACCTTGTCGAGGCCCGCGCGGGCGAGGTTGCGGCTCGCGACCTCGGCGTTCCTCGGGCTGTACTCCAGTGAGACCAGGCGGCCGTCCGCGGGCAGGGCGCGGGCCAGCCAGATCGTGCTGTAGCCGCCGAGCGTGCCGAGCTCGAGGATCGTGCGGGCGCCCTGGATCTGGGCGAGGAGCTGGAGCAGCTTGCCCTGCGGTGCCGTGACGGCGATGGACGGGAGGCCGGCGGCCTCGCTGTCGCGCAGGGCCGCCCGGAGCACTTCGTCCTCCGGGGCGAGGTGGGCGGTGAAGTAGTCGTCGACGTCGTCCCAGAACTGCGACTCGCTCATACACCTGTGCCTTTCATCTGCCTAGTTAGGCCAGCTAACTAGTTGCGCTAATGAATATAGGCGTGCTCCCGGCTCCTGTCAGGGAAATTACCGCTGCGGCGCCGAGCCCGGCAGTGGCCGCCCCGCCGACTCCGTCATGAACCACACCGCCGCGCCGCCGATGACGGCCGCGGCCATCATGTAGTAGGCGGGCATCATCATGTTCCCGGTCGCGCCGATCAGCGCGGTCACCACCAGCGGGGTCGTGCCGCCGAAGAGGGACACCGAGACGTTGAAGCCGACCGAGAGGGACCCGTAGCGGACCCGGGTCGGGAAGAGGGCCGGCAGCGCCGACGGCATCGCGGCCGTGAAGCAGACCAGGAGCAGGCCCAGCGCGCCCATGCCGAGCCCGATCGCGACCAGGCTGCCCTGGCGGATCAGCAGCAGGGCCGGGACCGACAGCAGCAGGAAGCCCGCACAGCCCGCGGCGATCACCGGGCGGCGGCCGATCCGGTCGCTCAGGGCGCCCGCGAACGGCTGGACGATCATCATCAGCGCCATCACGGCGAGGACGACCAGCAGGCCGTGCGTCTCGTCGTACTTGAGCTCGCTGGTCAGATAGCTCGGCATGTACGACAGCAGCATGTAGTCGGTGACGTTGAAGACCAGGACCAGGCCGACGCAGAGCAGCAGCGCCCGCCACTGGCCGGTGATCATCTCGCGCAGCGGGACCTTCGGGCGGCTCGCCTCGGCCTTCTCGGCCTCGGCCGCGAACGCCGGGGTCTCCTCCAGGCGCAGCCGCAGATACAGGCCGATGACGCCCATCGGGCCCGCGATCAGGAACGGGATCCGCCAGCCCCAGGACACCAGGTCCTCGGTGGACAGCAGGGCCGTCATCAGGGTGACCAGGCCGGCGCCGGCGATGTACCCGGCGAGCGTGCCGAACTCCAGCCAGCTGCCGAGGAAGCCGCGCCGCTTGTCGGGGGCGTACTCGGCGATGAAGGTGGTCGCGCCCGCGTACTCGCCGCCGGTGGAGAAGCCCTGGACCAGGCGGGCCAGCAGGAGCAGCAGGGGCGCTCCGACGCCGATGGTGGCGTACGACGGGATCAGGCCGATGGCGAAGGTGCCGGCCGCCATCATGATCATGGTGACGGCGAGGACCTTCTGGCGGCCGACGCGGTCGCCCAGCGGGCCGAAGACCAGTCCGCCGAGCGGGCGGACCAGGAAGGCCGCGGCGAAGGCGCCGAACGTCGACAGCAGCTGGGCGGTCGGGTTCCCGGACGGGAAGAAGACCTTGCCCAGGGTGACCGCGATATAGCTGTAGACGCCGAAGTCGAACCACTCCATGGCGTTGCCCAGCGCGGCGGCCTTCACGGCCCGCTTCACGAGGGCGGGGTCGACGGCCACGGCTTCGGAGGGGGCGTCCGGGGTGCGAGGGGTATGGGCTGACGGGGTGATGACTGGAGCACTCGGCAAAACTTCGCTCGCCTGCCTTTCGACGGGGACAAGGGTAAAAAGCGACCATAAGGGGACTTGCCGGGATCACGTGGCGGACCCGTTCGGTCACCAGGAGTGCATAAACGTGGCGTATGCAGGTACTTGGCCTCTGATCCGATACCCGGTTTTCCGGATCGCATGTGATCCTTCTCGCGCCCTTCGCGCGCGACCGCATGGTGCGCGGACTATCGTCATCCGGACAAAAGGAGATCGGGCGTCAGGTGAAGCGGGGGTTCCCTGCGTCCTCCCTCATGGACTCGTGGCACGAACGGGACGGGAGGCCGACGAGGCGTGGCGAATGCGGAGCACAGTGGGACCACCGAGGTGCAGGCGCGGCTGCGCGCGGCCAGACTCGCCCTGTGGCTGGTGGCGGCGGTCCTCGCGGTACGTCAGGTGGCCGTCGTCCTCAGTACCCCCAAGGGCGAGCGCCTGACGGACCTGGAGACCTGGGTCGGCCCGGACGGCGTCCTGCATGTGAAGGGTTCGCTCTACGACTCCACGCAGTTCACCGGCACCCCGTTCGGGGGACTCGTCCTCAAGCCCCTGACCCGGGCCGCCGAACAGGCGCTCGGCTGGGGCTGGACCTTCGGCACCCTCCTGCTGGTCGTCGCCCTCGGCCTGGTCGCCGCCCGCGCCCTGCCCCAGCCGGTCAGCCGCCGTACCGCGCTGCTCGCCGCACCCGTCGCGATCAGCCTCCTCATGCTGTCGCTGCCCGTGCGCAACACGCTCTACCTGGGGCAGACCAGCATCATCCCGGTCCTGCTGGTCCTGCTCGGCTGTTTCGCCGTCCGTGATCAGCGGGTCGCCGGTCTGCTCATCGGCCTCGCCGCCGCCCTCCAGCCCCCGGTCCTGCTCTTCGCCGCCCTGCTCCTCCTCACCGGCCGCCGCCGGGCCGCCCTGACCACCGGGGCGACCTTCGCCGCGAGCACCGCGCTCGCCTGGGCCGCGCTGCCGCACGACTCGTACACCTACTGGGTGCACCACCTCGCGGGCACCGGCCTCGGCGGGCCCGCCGACGCTCTCGCCAACCAGTCCCTGCACGGTCTGCTGCTGCGGCTCGGGGTCTCCGGCTCGCTGGAGATCGCGCTCTTCCTGGTGCTGGGCGCGGGGGTGGCCTTCGTCGGCGTCCGCCGGGCCGTGCGCTACGCGCGCGACGGCCAGCTGCTGCTCGCCGTCGCGATCACCGGCTGCGCGGCGATCGCGATCTCGCCGACGGCCTGGCAGCACCAGCTGCTGTGGGTGCTGCTCGCGGTCGTCGGGCGGGTCGGCAAGCGGGCCTCCGACCGGTATGTGTGGCCGGTCGGCGTCGTCGTGGTGATGACGCTCCCGGCGAGCATGCTGCTGCCGCACATCGCGTCGCTGTACCCGCTGCGGGACAACGCGGTGCTGCTGGCCGCGCTGGCCGCCGCCACGGTGATTCCGTTCCTGCCCCGGACCTCGCCGTACTACGCCACCCCGGTCCCCACGGAGTACGCCCCGCGGGTTCCCGCCCGGTTCCGCCACGTGCCGCTGCTGCCGTTCCTGCGGCGGGTGCTCACGCGCCCGAACCTGCTCCTCGAACTGCTGCTGATTCGTGTCACCTACGCCGCCTACCAGCAGGTCAGACTCGCGGCGACCGGGGGCACCAACTCCGCGGGGCGGGCCACGGCCGAGCAGCACGGGCACCAGATCCTCGATCTGGAGCGGTGGCTGCACATCGACATCGAGCACTGGGTCAACCACGCGGTCGTCAAGGTCGACTGGCTGCGGAACTTCTTCGACTTCTACTACGAGTCGTTCCACTTCGTGGTGCCGCTGAGCGTGCTGGCCGTTCTGTACTGGCGGCGGCCGGTGGACTACCGGTGGGCCCGGGCGTCGCTCGGGTTCGCCACGCTGCTGGCGCTGGTCGGGTTCTGGCTCTATCCGCTGGCACCGCCCCGGCTCATGCCGGCGCTGGGGATCATCGACACCGTGCACGGCGTGCAGGACTTCTCGAAGCCGGACTACGGCACCCTGACCGCGCTGACCAACCAGTACGCGGCGATGCCCTCGCTGCACTTCGGGTGGTCGTTGTGGTGCGGGGTGGTGATCGCGATCGTCGCGCCGAGGTGGTGGATGAAGGCGCTTGGGCTGCTGCACCCGTTCTTCACCGTGTCGGCGATCGTGGCGACCGGCAACCACTGGGTGCTGGACGCGGTGGGGGGAGCGGCGGTCGTCGCCGCCGGCTTCGGGCTGTCGTACCTGTTCCAGGGGCCCCGGGCCAGGATGGTGACTGGCGCCGCGGAAGTCGATGAGGAACGGGCGCTCGTGAAGAGGTAGGCGCCTTCTGGGGTGCCGCGCTGTGTGGTCCGGCGGATACGGGTCCGTCGTGGCCGGTCGCGCGATTCCCCGCGCCCCTGAGGGGCGCGG
>NZ_JBHUXV010000113.1:0-30055 GCF_042669125.1 Streptomyces sp. NPDC057253
GTCCTGAGGGGGCCTGCCGCCACCGGCCGGTGCGGCTAGCGGGTGCGCGAGTACCAGTCGAAGCGCAGGCACAGCTTCCCGCCGAGCCAGTACTCCACCCAGTCGCCCAGTTGCAGCGGCGAGCAGCTCGGCGGGGCCGTCGGCGTGGTGGGCGGCTTCGTGGGCTCGGTGGGCGGGGTGGTGGGCGGTGTCGTCGGGTCGGTGGGCTTGGTCGGCTCCGTGGTGGGCTCACCGGTTCGGCCGAACAGCACCGCACGGTAGACCGCGGACGACCTGGGGTTGTCCGAGCACTGCCACACGCCGTGCGGGCAGTAGTCGGTCAGCGTGTTGTACAGCGGCTTGTGCTCGTCCATCCAGGCGAGCATGCGCTTCATGTACTCGGGATTGTCCCCGTTGCGGAAGAGGCCCCATTCGGGATAAGAGATGGGCTTCTTGTGGGCCTTGGCGAAATCGACGTGCGCCTGAAGGCCGTAGGGCTCCTTGATCTGCTCGTCGAACGTGAGTCCCGACGGCTGGTCGTAGGAATCCATGCCGATGATGTCGACGGTGTCGTCGCCCGGATAGCACTCGGTCCACGGAATGGCGTCCCGGCCGCGGGTCGGGTTGAAGTCGAACTTGAACTTCTGGCCCGGGACCGACCGCATGGCGGTGACGATCCTGTTCCAGTACGCCTTCCAGGCCGTCGGGTCCGGAGCGCAGCGATGGGAGTACGTGGTGCCGTTCATCTCCCAGCCGAGCACGATCACCGTGTCCGGCACCTTCAGGTCGACCAGGCGCTTGGCGAGGACGCGGTAGTGGTCGTCGAACTGGCCGGCCGCGGCCCGGCGCAGCAGGAAGCGGACCTTGTTGTCGGAGAGGTGCTCCTCGTTGCGCTCCATCATCGGCACGTTGAGGACGAACATCCGGTCGGCGCGTCTGTTGCGCCAGTCGGCCCACGTCTCCAGGAAGTTCGGCCTGCCCTCGATGTTGCTCCAGCGGTCACCGGGCAGATAGGTGTGCCCGACGCGCAGGTCGGCGTTGCCCAGCCAGCGGCTGAGCTCGGTCATCCGGGAGACACCGTCGGGGCCGTAGTCGAGATAGGCGCCGAAGGCGGGGACCTCCCCGGGCATGACGGGCTCCACCGGCTTCACGGGTTCCACCGGGGTGACCGGAGCCGGGGTGACCGGAACCGGGGTGACGGGATCCGGGGTGAGCGCCGGCGCGGGCGGCACGGCGGGGGCCGGCGGGACCTCGGGGACCGGGGTGCGAGCGGCTGCCGGAGCGGGAGGATCTCCGACCGCCCCCACGGCGAAACCCGGGCCCGACGACAGGGCGGCCGACGCGGCCACTGTCACCGCGATGAACGCCAGCCGGCGGGTACGAGCCCGTCTGTGCTGTGAGTCCATTCCTGCTCCTTTCTGCACTCTCGCGTTTTCGAACTAACTGACACTCAGTCATATCAATATGAATTCCGCCACCGTGCCTACGGCTTTCGAGTGCTGCGATGGTCCGCACGAGTGAACCGACCCGAAGGAATGGCCCGTGTCGTTGTTCGACACCCGAGTCCCCGCCGTGCTGGTGCGGACCGACCGGAATCCCTTTCACCACGGCACGTTGGGTGCCGTGCGCTCGCTCGGCAGGGCGGGCGTGGACGTGCATGTGGTCGCCGACTGCACGGGCAGCCCGGTGCGCGCGTCCCGCTTCGTACGGCAGCTGCATCCCCCGCCGCCCCCGGGGGCCTCGCCGGGTGACATCGCCGCGGTGCTGCGCCGGGTGGCCGCCCGGATCCCGCACCCGGCCGTGCTGATCCCCATGGACGACGCGAGCGCCGTCGCGGTGGGGGCGCTGTGCGAGGAACTGGCCCCCTCCTATCTGCTGCCGCAGCAGCCCGGCCGGCTCGCCGAACGGCTGGCGGACAAGGCGGAACTGGCCGAGGTGTGCGGGGCCGTGGGCGTGCCGCATCCGGTGACGCTGGTCCCGGAGAGCGCGGCGCAGGCGGACGCGATGGCCTGGCGGCTGGGGCTGCCGGTGGTCGCCAAGTGGAGCCGGCCCTGGCTGCTGCCGACGGAGGGCGGGCTGCGCAGCACGGTGCTGGTGCGCTCGCCGCGGGAGGCCCGCGAGCTGTATCTGCGGTCGGAGGAGGCGGGCAGCCGGCTGCTGCTCCAGGAGTTCCTGCCGCCGGGGCCGGACGGCGACTGGTTCTTCCACGGGTACGCCGACCGCGGCGGGGCACTGCGGGCGGGCGGCTCCGGCGTCAAGGAGCGGTCCTGGCCGCGTGGCGCCGGGCTGACCGCGGTGGGGCACTGGCGGCCCGATCCGCGGGTGCGGGTGCTCGCCGAGCGGCTGACCGGCGCGCTGGGCTACCGCGGCATCCTGGACCTCGACTTCCGGCGCGGCGGTCCGGCCGGGGACTTCCACCTGCTGGACTTCAACCCGCGGCCCGGTGCGCAGTTCCGGCTCTTCACCGACAGCGCGGACCTGGACGTCGTACGCGCGCTGCACCTGGACCTGACCCACCGGCCGCTGCCGGACGGGGTGGCGCTGCCCGGGCGGGCGTTCGTGGTGGAGAACTACGCGCCGCTGACCGCGCTGCGGCCGGCGCCGGCCCGGCGCGAGCTCGCGTGGTACGCGGCGGACGACCGCGGGCCCGGGTGGGCGATGTGGGCGCTGTGGGCCCGGCACGTGTCCCGCCGCCTGCTGGAGCGGGTACGCCGGCTGTGCGCACGGCGCGGACAGCGGACGGCCGCGCAGGTGATCCGCCAGGGAACGGCACCCGTGGCCTCCCTGACCGACCTGCCCCGGCTGCCCGACCCGACAGACCCGGCCACCCGCACCGACCTCTCCGACCTGCCGGGCGACGAGAAGGCAAGCAGCCGCTGAGGCCGCGGCCCGGCGGCGGGCGCGGGTGCGGGTCCGTGGGGCCGGTGATCGGCGCGGGTACCGGGTCCGTGGGACCCGGAGGTGGGCGCGAGCGCCAGGTCCGTGCGGCCCGGTGGTCGGCGCGGGTGCCGGGTTCGTGGGGCCCGGAGGTGGGCGCGAGTGGCAGGTCCCTGCGGCCCGGTGGTCGGCGCGGGTGCCGGGTTCGTGGGACCCGGCACCCGGTGCGGGGCTAGCGGCGGGACGCGGACCGGCCTCGGCGGTACAGGACGGCTCCGGCCACGATCATCGCGGCGCTGACCCCGGAGGCCGCCAGCATGGCCTCACCGCTGCTGCCGGTGTGCGGCAGGTGGGGTGGGGTGCTGGGCGGGGTGGTGGTCGGGGGCGTGTGCGGAGGCGTCGTCGTCGGCGGCGTGCCCGGTGTCGTCGGCGGGGTGTGCGGAGGCGTGTACGGCGGGGTGTGCGGGGGCGTGTGCGGCGGGGTGTGCGGGGGTGTCGTCCCCGGTGTTCCCGGTGTCCCCGGCGTCGTCGGTGTCCCCGGTGGGGTGTTGGTGGGGGGCGTGTGCGGCGGGGTGTGCGGAGGCGTATGCGGGGGTGTGTGTGGCGGGGTGTGCGGAGGCGTGTGGGGAGGTGTGTGCGGGGGCTTCGTCGGGGGCGGGGTCTCCCCGCAGTCCTCGCCGTAGCCGCCGTAGCCGCCGTCGGTGTCACAGTCCTCGCCGGAGCCGGAGCCGGAGCCGTAGTCGTGGTCGTCGCCGTAGCCGTAACCGCCGTGGCCGTGACGGCCGTGGGAGCCGGCCTTGTGCGGGACCGGGGCGTTCGCGCAGGAGTTGCCGAAGGCCGGGTCGAGCGCGGCGATCACGTCCACGGAGTCGCCGCACGCGTTGACCGGCACCTCCAGCGGCGCCTGCGCGGTGTTGCCGGACAGCACGCCCGGCGAGTCCTGGGCTGCCCCGGCCGCGTGCGAGTCGGCCATCGCGGGACTGCCGCACAGGGACAGAATGCTCGTCGCGGCGGCGGCCGCGACCATTCCCTTGCTCAGGGTCTGGCGCAATCTCGTTGTCTTCCTGCTCGTAGGAATGGGAAAAGCCGGCCCCGAACGACTGGAAGACGTCCGGGGCCGGCCATGGCGCAGCCGGGCGGCTGGCGGTTTACGTCGTCAGTCGTTGGAGCACGAGTTGCCGAGCGCCGGGTTCAGCAGCGCGATGACGTTCACGGTGTTGCCGCAGACGTTGATCGGCACGTGGACCGGAACCTGGACGACGTTGCCCGAGAGGACACCCGGGGAGCCGATGGCGGCACCCTCGGCACCGGCGTCGGCGAAGGCCGGGGCGGCCATGCCGAGGGCCATGATCGCGCCCACGACGACAGCAGCGGTCTTCTTCATGAGATTTCCCTTCTCTGCGGTCATGCCAGAAGTGACGGTAGAAACCGAGCGAGCACAGTCGGAACGGCTCGCACCATGACCGGCAGGCTGTAGAACGAGGGATAGACGGCCAAGGAAACTACGGAACGTGTGTCGCCGGGTAATTCACTCGAACGCCTTCAGGAAAACGCCTCACCTGAGCAACGGAAAAGGCAATTGACGGTGTATCAGCAACGAAAAATCGCCCGGGCCGTCTGCCCGGGCGATTTCGAAGCGGCGGATTCAGCTGCGCGTGGCGCCGTTGCCGGACAGCGCCGAGACGTCGTCCAGGATGTGCGACAGCGGCTCGTCACCCTTGGCCTGCGTCGAGTTCTCCGCGCACTGCTGGTTCTGCGGGGCCGACAGGATCGGCACGTCCTGCGCGACACCGACGGCGGCGATGATGCCGACGATACCCTGCAGGTTCGCCTTCGCGGGCAGGCCGACGCAGAGCTTGTTCAGCGAGCTCTGGACCAGCGTGGCCTGCGGGCTCATGTCACCCTTGGTGACCGAGTTGCCGAACGCGCTGTGGGCGCCGTTGCCGCTGGCCGAGGTGGTGCCGTGGTCGTTGCCGATGGCAAGCGCCTGGGGGGCCACCGCCGCCGAGGCGCCGACGACGGACGCGGCGACCGCCGCCACGGCCATTGCCTTCTTCAGCATTTCGTTTTCCTTTCCTGGGACACGTCCCCGGGGACGAGACGCACTGTTCCTGCCTCCGCATCAACCGGTGGCACGGGGATTGGTTTCGACACGTCACCCATATGGACCTCTCCCGGCGTGAAATTCACCGGAGCGGCTTTGGGCCATCGGAGTGAATGACAGGAACCAAGCGGCACCGGGGCAGTTGTCCAGAGCGCTCCGGTGGACGGGGTTTCTTCAGAAGGGACTAGCAAGTGATCAAGAAGGTTCTGGCTTCCGCCGCGGTCGCCGCTTCCGTCGTGGGTGCCGCCTCCCCCGCCATGGCCATCGGCAACGACCACGGCACCACCTCGGCCAGCGGCAACGGTGCTTCGCAGTCGTTCGGCAACTCGGCCACCTACGGCAACATGAGCCCGCAGATGGCGCTCATCCAGGGTTCGCTCAACAAGCCCTGCATCGGCCTGCCCGCGAAGGCGAACCTCCAGGGCATCCTCGGCCTCGCCGCCGTGGGCGTTCTCCAGGACGTGCCGATCCTGTCGGCCCCGCAGAACCAGCAGTGTGTCGAGAACAGCACCCAGGCCAAGGGCGACGAGCCGCTGTCGCACATCCTGGACGACATCTCGGCCCTGTCCGGCAACGGCGCCTCGCGCAGCTGAGCTGCAACGCACCGTGGGCCGATGAGCCCTGGGGCTGATTCTTGAGTCCCCGTCAGCGGGCCGCCTTACCAACGGCGGCCCGCTCGCTTACGTTCCGGCACGTGACGATGAAGAGAACCCTTTCCTCGGTCGTCCTGACGACCTCCGTCCTGCTGCTCGGGGGCGCCGCCGCTCTCCCCGGCCGGATCGCATCCGCCCCGCACGGCACCAACATCCTGGTGATGGGCACGGACGGCCGTGACACGATCTCCGCCGCGGAGCAGCGCGAGTTCCACGCCGGGGGCGTCGCCTGCGACTGCACGGACGTCCTGATGGTGGTCCATGTCTCGGCCCGCCGGGACCGCGTCAGTGTGGTGGCCCTGCCGCGCGACTCCTACGCCGACATCCCGCCCCACCTGGACGAGGGCACCGGCAAGGAGCTGCCGGCGCGGCCCTCGAAGATCAACGGCGCGTACGCCGAGGGCGGGCCCCGGCTCACCGTCGCCACCGTCGAGTCGATGACCGGGCTGAGCATCGACCACTACCTCCAGCTGGACTTCCGGCGTTTCATCGACGCCGTCGACCAGGTCGGCGGAGTCGAGGTGTGCACCGCCCGGCGCCTCCAGGACAAGGCCACCAAGCTCGATCTGAAGCCGGGCAAGCACCGGCTGAAGGGCGGCCGGGCGCTCCAGTACGTCCGGTCCCGGAAGGTGGACCAGGCGGCCGACCTCGGGCGGATCCAGCGTCAGCAGCGGTTCCTGGTGCAGGCGCTGCGCGGGCTCCAGGCGCAGCGGCTGCTGACCGACCCGGTGAAGACGGCCGGTGTGGTGCGCACCCTGCTCGGGTCCGGGCAGGTCGAGCAGGGCTTCACCGCCGGGGACCTGGTGGCGCTGGCGGCCGATCTGCACAAGGTGCAGGCGAAGAACACGGAGTTCGCCACGGTGCCGGTCGCCGGGTTCAACCCGACCCGGCCGGACATCGGTTCGACGCTGGCCTGGGACCGGGTGAAGGCGGACGCGATGTTCGGGAAGCTGCGCGAGGACCAGCCGCTGATCAAGGCGGGCGCGCAACCGAAGCCGTACGACCCGCCGCGCATCACCGATGCCGTCACCGTGCGCGGGAGCGCCTACGCCTGTACGTGAGGGGCGCCCGCGGGGCCGGTGCGCGCGCTGGGCCAATAGGGGCAAAGAGCGCAACCCAGGCGGGGGTTCGGGCGTTGACGATCATGCAGCTCCTCCCCGGAGTCCGCTTTTCGAAGGGAATGAACATGAAGAAGCTGTGGGCAACCGCGGCTGTTGCCGCGTCCGTCGCCGGTGTCGCGGCCGCGGCCGCCCCCCAGGCGCTCGCCATCGGCAACGACAGCGGCACCAAGTCCGCCAGTGGCAACGGCGCCTCGCAGGAGTTCGGCAACTCGGCCACGTTCGGCGACATGAGCCCGCAGCTCTCGCTGGTCCAGGGTTCGCTGAACAAGCCCTGTGTCGGTCTGCCGGCCAAGCTGAACGCCCAGGGTCTCGTCGGCCTCGTCGCCGTCGGTGTCCTGCAGGACGTGCCGATCCTGTCGGCCCCGCAGAACCAGCAGTGCGTCGAGAACAGCACCCAGGCCAAGGGCGACGAGCCGCTGTCGCACATCCTGGACGACATCTCGGCCCTGTCCGGCAACGGCGCCTCGGGCAGCTGAGCCTCCTCGCTCCGCCAGGACGGCGGGTCACCGGTTCTCCGGTGGCCCGCCGTCGTGCGTGCCGCTACCTGCGGTAGATGGCCTCGATCTCCTCCGCGTACGCCGCCGTCACGGTGTGCCGTTTGACCTTCAGGGACGGCGTGAGCATGCCGTTGTCCTCGGTGAACTCCCCCTCGACGATCCGGAAGGCGCGGATCGACTCGGCGCGGGAGACGGCCGCGTTGGCGTGGTCGACGGCTTTCTGGAGGTCGGCGCGCAGCCGTTCGTCCTTGGTGAGTTCGGCGTGCGGGGTGTCGGCGGGCAGGCCCCGGACCGAGAGCCAGTGGGCCATCGCCTCGGGGTCCAGGGTGATCAGGGCGGCGACGAAGGGGCGGTTGTCGCCGACGACGAGGCACTGGCCGACGGGGGACCGGCTGCGCAGCCGGTCCTCCAGGACGGCCGGGGAGACGTTCTTGCCGCCCGAGGTGACGAGGAGATCCTTCTTGCGGCCGGTGATGGTGAGGTAGCCGTCCTCGTCGAGGGCGCCGAGGTCGCCGGTGGCGAACCACTCGTCCTTCAGGACGGCGTCGGTGGCCTCGGGGTTGTTCCAGTAGGCGCCGAAGACGACCCCGCCCTTGATGAGGACCTCGCCGTCGTCGGCGATGCGGATCGCGGTGCCGGGGACGGGCTGCCCGACCGTGCCGGGGCGGGGGCTGAGCGGCGGGACGATGGTGGCGGCGGCGCTGGTCTCGGTGAGGCCGTAGCCCTCGTAGATGATGATTCCGGCCGCCGCGAAGAACAGGTTGAGCTCGCGGTCGAGCGGTGAGCCGCCGCTGATGGCGTAGCGCATGCGGCCGCCGAGTTCCTTGCGGATACGGCGGTACACGAGCAGGTCGTACAGGCCCCAGGCGGCGTAGAGGCCGGGGCCCGGCCCCTTGCCGCGGCCGAGGAACTTGTCCAGGTAGGCCTCGCCGAAGCGGACGGCGACGCGGTGGGCGCGGTCGAAGGAGGCGGCGCGGCCCAGCTTCTCGGCGGTGGCGCGGCCGGTGGCGTGGATCTTCTCGAAGAGGTAGGGGACGCCGACGAGGAAGGTCGGGCGGAACTCCTTGAGCGCGGGCCGCAGTTCGTCGGGCTTGATGCTCGGGCAGTGGCCGATCTCGATGCGGGCCATCAGACAGGCGATCTGGAGAGTGCGGCCCATGATGTGGGCGAGCGGGAGGAAGAGAAGGGTGGAGGCGGTCTGGTCGGTGACCTCCTTGAAGATGGGGTGGAGCAGCTCGACGGTGTTGGCGGCCTCGGCGTGCAGGTTGGCGTGGGTGAGGACGCAGCCCTTGGGGCGGCCGGTGGTGCCGGAGGTGTAGCAGATCGTGGCGACGGTGCCGGGGGTCAGGGCGGCGCGGCGCTTGGTGACCTCCTCGTCGGGGACGTCGTGCCCGAGTGCGGTGAGTTCGTCGAGCGCGGCCGCCTCCAACTGCCAGACGCGGGGCTTCGCTTGGTGCGCCGCGGTGCCGGTGGTGACCGTCGCCGCATTGTCGGCGTTCTCGGTGACGACATGGCGGGCTCCGGAGTCCCGCACGATCCACTCCACCTGCTCGGCCGAGGACGTGGCGTAGACCGGGACCGTCTGACCGCCCGCCGCCCAGATCGCGAAGTCGAGGACCGTCCACTCGTAGCGGGTGCGGGACATCACCGCGACCCGGCCGCCGGGTTCGAGCCCCGCCGCGATCAGCCCCTTGGCCACGGCGGTGACCTCGTCGGCGAACTCCTGGGCGGTGACCGGACGCCAGCCTGTCTCCGCACGGCGGCGCAGCACCACCGCCTCGGGGGTCTCGGCCGCGTTGGTGAAGGGGAGGTCGGCGATGCTGCCGGTGGTCGCGGGCGGGGCGAGGGGCGGTGTGCGGGCCTCCCGTACGACCCCGCCCTCGTCCCTCGCGACCTCGACCGCGGTCCGGCCCGCCAGGTGTTTCGCCCTCTTCAGATCCTTGCGTACGCCCATCGTGGCTCCCCGGTCGGCTCCGACTGGGCCGCTAACTTACTCTCAAGTAAGGAAAGGTCAATGGGTCCGGCGTCAGTCCGCGACCTGCCGGGCCCGGCGGATGGTGTCGGCGAGCCGGCGCACCTCGGTGTCCTCGGTGCGCTCTCCCAACTCGTCGGCCCAGTCGGCGAGTTCCCGCAGGGACGGGCGGCCCGGGAGCCGCTCGTCGTCATAGGTCCCGCGCAGGATGTCGGCGAAGTAGGCGGCCACAGCGTCGACCTGGAAGCGGGGGGCCGCGTCGCGCAGCGAGTCGTCGAAGGTCTCCAGTTCCGCCGACTCCTCGTGCGGGGCGCGGGTCTCGGGGTCCTGCCAGCGGACGGTCGCGGTGGCCAGGTGGCCCTCGGCGCCGGGCTTGGTGCGCACCGCGTAGAGGGCGGTGACGGTGTGGCCGGGGCCGACCTCGCCGCCGTCCACGCGGTCGTCGCGGAAGTCGTCGTCGGCGACGCGGCGGTTGTCGTAGCCGATGAGGCGGAACTGCCGGACGTTCTGCGGGTCGAAGGCGACCTGGGCCTTGGCGTCGCGGGCGGTGAGGTCGATGTTCTGCGGGAGCTGCTCGCAGAAGACCTTCTCGGCGTCGTCGGTGCCGGAGACGTAGACGGTGTGGCCGTCGCCCTTGTCGGCGAGGCGTTCCATCAGGGCGTCGCCGTAGTCGCTGCCGACGCCCACGCCGAAGAGGGTGATGCCGTGTTCGCGGCGGGCGGTGTCGATGCGGTCGAGGATGGCGTCGGGGTCGGTGTCGCCGTCGTTGGCGAGGGCGTCGGAGATGAGGACGACCCGGTTGGTGGCGCCCTCGCGCAGGCCCTTGACGGCGGTGCGGTAGCCGGTCTCGACGCCCGCGCCGAGGTTGGTGGAGTACGTCGGTTCCAGGCCGTCGATCGCCTTGTGGATCCGGTCGCGGTGGCCGCCCAGGCGGGTCATCGGCAGGACCGTCTCGGCCTCGTCGCTGAAGGTCACGATCGCGACCGAGTCGTCGTCGTGGAGGCGTTCCGTCATGGTGTCGAGGGACTGCTGGGCGAGGTCGAGGCGCCCGGGTTCGGCCATGGAGCCGGAGATGTCGATGACGAAGGTGAGGGCGGCGGGCGGGCGTTTGTCCCCATCGTCCGCGGCGCCCCGGGTGGCGAGGCCCACCCGGACCAGGGACCAGTCGTCCTGGTCGGTGCGGGCGCCGTCGACGGTGACCGTGAAGCCGTTGCCGTCGGGGCGGTCGTAGTCCTGGCGGAAGCTGTTGACGAACTCCTCGGGGCGGATCGTCGAGGGGTCGGGGCGGCGGCCCTCGGCGAGGGTGCGGCGGGCGTAGCCGTAGGAGGCGGTGTCGACGTCGAGGGCGAAGGTGGAGAGGTGGTCGGGGGCCTTCTGTTCCGGGGAGTCGAAGTCGCGGGACTCCTCGGAGCCCTGGGTGCCCTCGGGCTGGTCCGGGGCCGGGAAGGCCGAGCCGTACGAGCCGCCCTTCGATCCGTCGGTGATGCTGTCGCCTCCGCTGTCGTCGCCCCCGCCGCAGCCGGTGAGCAGCAGGCCGCCCGCCAGTGTGAGGGCGAGCATCACCTGTCGTGTCCGCTGTCGCTGCATCGTCCGTACCCCCTGGGCCTGTTGACGTCGGCACTTGCGACTGTGACGGGCCGGGGGGCCGGAACGTGCGCCACGGAGCGTTGCGGATGGGTCTCGAAGGGGGCACGGAGAGGGCCCGTCGAGACCGGTGGGTGATCCTCCGTTGACCTAGGAGACGACGTCCTTGCGGGCGAAACCCCTGAAGGCCAGGGCGAACAGCACCAGGGCGAGCGTTATCGACAGGGAGGTGCCCTGGATCATGTCGGACCACTCCAGCTTCGGCTGTACGGCGTCCAGCCAGGCGTACTGCCAGTGCGAGGGGAGGAAGTCGCGCCAGTCGCCGAGGGCGGTCACCTGGTCCAGCACATTGCCGACGATGGTCAGGCCGACCGCCCCGCCGACCGCGCCGAGAGGTGCGTCGGTGCGGGTGGAGAGCCAGAACGCGAGGGCCGCGGTGACGAGTTGGGAGATGAAGATGTACGCCACCGTGATCAGCAGGCGCCCGGCCGCCGTGCCCGCCGCCATCGCGCCGCCGGTGGGGAGTTGGAGCGGGCCCCAGCCGTAGGCGATCGTGCCGACCGCGAGGGCGACCAGCGGGAGCAGGACCATCGCGGCGAGGCTCAGGGTGAGGCCGACGGCGAGCTTCGACCACAGCAGCCGGGCCCTCGGCACGGGTGCCGCGAGCAGATAGCGCAGCGAGGACCAGCTGGCCTCCGAGGCGACGGTGTCCCCGCAGAACAGTGCCACGGGCACGACCAGCAGGAAGCCCGCGGAGGCGAAGAGGTTCACCGCGGCGAAGTTCGCCCCGGACAGGGTCGCGGTGTCCATCAGGTTGACCTGGTTGTTGCCCCCGTCCGGCCCGCCGCCCAGCTGGAAGGCGATCAGCAGGACGAAGGGCAGCGCGACCAGGATGCCGAACATGACGAGCGTGCGGCGGCGCTTCAACTGCCGTACCAGCTCCACCCGGACCGGCAGGGTGCGGCCCGCGCGGTAGCCGTCGGCCACCTCGGCGCGGTCGGTGACCGTGCTCATGCGGAGTCTCCGATCAGGGTGAGGAAGGCGTCTTCGAGGCGGCGGTGGGGGCCCACCGAGGTCACCGGGACCTCCAGCCGGACCAGTTCGGCGACCAGCTGCTGCGCGGAACCGTCCGCGTCCAGTCGTACGAGAAGGCCGTCGTCGGTGGTGACCGCGGAGGCCACGCCGGGCAGGGCCGCGACCTTCTCGGCCACGGGTTCCTCGACGGGTACGGCGGTGCCGACCAGGAGGGTGTCGCCGGAGCCGACGATCTCGCCGACCGGCCCCGCCTGGACGAGCTGCCCGTGGTCCATGACGACCAGGTGGGTGCAGGACTGCTCGACCTCCGAGAGGAGATGGCTGGAGACGATGACCGTGCGGCCGGCCGCCGCGTAGCGGATCATCACCTCGCGCATCTCGCGGATCTGCGGCGGGTCGAGGCCGTTGGTGGGTTCGTCGAGGATGAGCAGGTCCGGCAGGCCCAGCATGGCCTGGGCGATGGCCAGGCGCTGGCGCATGCCCTGGGAGTAGGTGCGCACCGCACGGGCGAGGGCGTCGCCGAGGCCGGCGATCTCCAGGGCCTCCTCCATGTGGGCGTCCTCGGGCGGGCGGCCGGTGGCCCGCCAGTACAGCTCCAGGTTCTCCCGGCCGGACAGGTGCGGGAGGAAGCCCGCGCCCTCGACGAAGGCGCCGACGCGGGAGAGGACGGGGGCGCCGGGGGCGATGGCGTGGCCGAAGACGCGGATCTCGCCGCCGTCCGGCTTGATCAGGCCCATCAGCATGCGCAGTGTGGTGGTCTTGCCCGCGCCGTTCGGGCCCAGGAGGCCGAGCACCTGGCCCTTCTCCACCCGGAAGGAGAGGTCACGGACCGCGTAACGGTCGGCGGACTTGGCGTACCGCTTGCTCAAGTCGCTTATCTGGAGGGGGACTTCGGCGAGCTCCGGCTCGGGGGCGGCGGGGGCCGCGGTACGGCGGCGGCCGGTCACCACGAGGATCAGCGCGAGCGCAGCGCCGGCCAGCGGCAGCCACCACACCCAGGCGGGCAGGGGGGCCTGGGTGTTCTTCTCGCTGAGGGCGGTGGGGACCTGGAGGTCGCTCTTGAGGGAGACGGTGTACGTGGCCGGGGTCGTCGGGGAGGCGTAGCCGAGGTCCGTGGAGGCGAGGACGAGCTTCAGGCGGTGGCCGTCGTCGATCTCGTGGTCGATCGCCGGGAGGGTGATCGTGACGTCCTTGCCGGCCTTGGCGCCCTCGACCCTGATCGGCTCGACGAGTTGGGAGGGCAGCACCTGTCGGCCGCCGCCCGGGGAGACGTCGTACAGCTTGGCGAAGAGGACCGCGTCGTCGCTGGTCGACTTCACGTGGACGGTGACGGTGGGCGAGCCGGTGATCTGGAGGTCGTCCCTGACCGGGGCCGACTCGAACGCGGCGTACTGGCCGGGGAAGTCCAGGGAGACGCCGACGCCGAGCGAGGAGAGCTGGGCGAGGCCTCCGGCGCTGCCTAGGCCGGGGAGGGCGGAGACGGCGGGCGGGCTGGCGCCGGCCGGGTTGGCGAAGTCCTGCTCGCGCCCGGCCAGGGCGACCTTGTGCTCGTCGCTGTGAAGGCCGGGGTAGGTGTCGGCGGTGACGCCGGTCAGGCGGGGCTCGCCGTCCCCGGTGCCGGTGCCGAGGGTGCGGGTGACGCGGAAGGCGGGGCCGGTGTCGGCGCTCCTGTCGTCCTTGAGATAGCGGTCGAACCAGGACGCCGTCCTCGACCGGACACGGCTCGTCTCCATGTCGCCGCCGTCATGGCCGCCCGCGATCCAGTCGACGTCGACGGGGGCGCCGTTGGCTCGGATCGCCTTGGCTGCCTCGTCGGCCTGGTTCAGCGGGAACAGGGAGTCCGTCTGGCCCTGGATCAGCAGGGTGGGGACCTTGATGTCCCGGGCGACGGCCGACGGGGAGCGGTCCTCCAGCATCTTCTCGGCGTTCGCGTCCGGGGTGCCGGACTGGGCCACGCGCTGGTACATCGCGCAGATCTGCGGCTCGAACTTCTCGCAGCCGCCCGCGGAGTTCACGAAGATGCCGGCCCAGAGCTTCTTGAAGACGCCGTTCGGGAAGAGGGCGTCCGAGAGGTTCCAGTACGTGATCTCGGGCGCGATGGCGTCCACGCGGTCGTCGTGACCGGCGGCGAGCAGGGAGATCGCGCCGCCGTAGCTCGCGCCCGTCACGCCGACGCGGGGGTCGCCGGGCCTGTCGAGCTGGACCTGGGGCTGCCGCGCCAGCCAGTCGATGAGCTTGCTGACGTCCTTGACCTCGGCGTCGGGGTCGTTGAGGCCGACCTTGCCGGTGGACCTGCCGAAGCCTCGCGCGGACCAGGTGAGGACCGCGTAGCCGTCTCTCGCGAGGGCCTCCGCCTGGGGGCGTACGTCGTTCTTGCTGCCGCCGAAGCCGTGTCCTACGAGGACCGCGGGGCGCCTTTCGGTGCCGCTCGTCGTGAAGTACGAGGTGTCGATGCGGACGCCGTCGATCGACATGATCCGGTCCGCGCGGTGCACCGGGGGTGGGTCGTCGGAGGCGGTGGCCGTCCAGGTGCCGGCGGCGGCGAGGACGACGACGGAGGCCGCGGCGGCGATCCACCGTGGCCTCCGGAGGCGGCGAAGATCCATGAATCAACGGTACGGGGTGGAGGGGGCGGGGATTTGTCGACCTGGGGCTGAACTCCTCGCCATCCTGGGGGTGGATGGGGGTGCGGGGTGTACAGCGGGTGCGGTACGGCTATGAGCTCGGGGGCTTCTGTTGTGTGCCGTCTGCTGCGCCGTCGTGGCTGGTCGCGCCCACGCGGCGGAGCCGCATATCGATACAGCCCCGCGCCCCTAGGTCAGTTCACGCAGCCACGTTGCGGCGGGGGTTCTCCAGTTCCTCGGAGAGGTAGACGGCCGTGGAGAAGCCCTGGGTGACGAAGAGGGCGATCGCGAGGCCCGAGACCACCAGCATGGCCGTCACCGTGTCCGTGCCGCCGTGTGCGCCCGCCACCTGCAGGGACAGGAGGCTGCTCGGGCCGCGCTGCGCGTGGGTGAAGCCCAGCAGGGCCACCACCGCCGCCGCGATCACCTCAAGGACCAGGAAGACGCCCGTGATCCACGCGTTGGCGCGCAGGTCGAGGAGGCCGGCGAGGGTGGCCAGGAGCATGACCGCGGCGCCCGCGAGGGAGGGGTCCAGGTGGATCACCGGGGCCAGGTAGTCGGCCGTGCCCATCGCGATCACCGGCGGGACGATCATCACGACCAGGAGGGACAGCACGAAGACGAGCCAGCCCGCGAGCCTGCCGGCCAGCGTGGAGACCATGGCGTACTCGCCGCCGGCGCTGGGGATGAGGGTGCCCAGCTCCGAGTAGCAGAACGCCACGGCGACGCACAGGAGGGAGCCGATGGCGATCGTCAGGGCGGTGGCGGTGCCGAGCGTGCCGAAGAGGTCGGGGACCACCACGAAGAGGGTGGACGCCGGGGTCACGCAGGACAGGGTCAGGAGGGTGCCGCCGACCACGCCGATGGAGCGGTTGAGCTTGGCGTGGCCGTGCTCCGGTGCCTGGGCGACGACTGTGTCGGCGGGGCGGAGGGTGTCGGTCATGGTGGTGCATGCAACCCCGACGAAACCAGCACGTCAATGGCTCTCCTGCTACGGATTTCGTAGCTGGAGAGCCATTGGGTTGCCGTATACGTCAGGAACTGGCCGTCCCTGCCGTGCTTCGGTGTCCTGCGGGAACCGCAGGACACCGCCGAGAAAAAACCTCAGTGGTTGCGCGGGAAGCCCAGGTCCACGCCCGCGGGGGCGTCGGCCGGGTCGGGCCAGCGGGTGGTGACGACCTTGCCGCGGGTATAGAAGTGCGTGCCGTCGTTGCCGTAGATGTGGTGGTCGCCGAAGAGGCTGTCCTTCCAGCCGCCGAAGGAGTGGTAGCCGACGGGGACCGGGATCGGGACGTTCACGCCGACCATGCCGGCCTCGACCTCCAGCTGGAAGCGGCGGGCGGCGCCGCCGTCCCGGGTGAAGATCGCGGTGCCGTTGCCGAAGGGGGAGGCGTTGATCAGGGCGATGCCCTCGTCGTAGGTGTCGACGCGCAGCACTGTCAGGACCGGGCCGAAGATCTCGTCCTGGTAGGCCTTGGCGGACGTGGGCACCTTGTCGAGCAGCGAGATGCCGATCCAGTGGCCGTCCTCGAAGCCCTCGACCGTGTAGCCGGTGCCGTCGAGGATCACCTCGGCGCCCTCGGCCGCGGCGCCGGTGACGTAGGACGCCACCTTGTCGCGGTGCACCTTGGTGATGAGCGGGCCCATCTCGGAGGCCGGGTCGTTGCCCGGGCCGATCTTGATCTTCTCGGCGCGCTCACGGATCTTGTCCACGAGCTCGTCGCCGATCGAGCCGACGGCCACGACCGCGGAGATCGCCATGCAGCGCTCGCCCGCCGAGCCGTAGGCCGCGGAGACGGCCGCGTCCGCCGCCGCGTCCAAGTCGGCGTCCGGGAGGACCAGCATGTGGTTCTTGGCGCCGCCCAGGGCCTGGACGCGCTTGCCGTTGACGGAGGCCGTGGTGTGGATGTAGCGGGCGATCGGGGTCGAGCCGACGAAGGAGACGGCCTTGACGTCCGGGTGCTCCAGGAGGCGGTCGACGGCCACCTTGTCGCCGTGGACGACGTTGAAGACGCCGTCGGGCAGACCGGCCTCGGCCAGCAGCTCGGCGATCTTCAGGGAGGCCGACGGGTCCTTCTCGGACGGCTTGAGCACGAAGGTGTTGCCGGTCGCGATGGCGATCGGGAACATCCACATCGGCACCATGGCCGGGAAGTTGAACGGCGTGATGCCGGCGACCACACCGAGCGGCTGACGGATGGACGAGACGTCCACGCGGCTGGCGACCTCGGTGGACAGCTCGCCCTTCAGCTGCACGGTGATCCCGCAGGCCAGGTCCACGATCTCCAGGCCGCGCGCGACCTCGCCGAGCGCGTCGCTGTGCACCTTGCCGTGCTCGGCGGTGATCAGCTCGGCGATCGCGTCCCGGTTCGCCTCCAGGAGCGCCCGGAACTTGAACAGGATCGAGGTGCGCTTGGCGAGGGACGAGGTGCCCCAGGTCTGGAACGCGTCCTTCGCGGCGGCTACGGCGGCGTCGACCTCGTCGACGGTCGCGAACGCGACCTTGGTGGTGACCGCGCCGGTCGCCGGGTCGGTGACCGGCCCGTAGGTGCCCGACGCGCCCTCGACGGTCTTGCCGCCGATCCAGTGGTTGACGATCTTCGTCATGACCGAGTACTCCTTCACAGATGGCGGCGTCGGGTAGAGACGTGCCGTTCGTACAGCTCACGGGCCTTCACCGCGGACGGTCGGGTCGCGGTCTCGGCCACAGGTACATCCCACCAGGCCTGCGCCGGCGGCGGGCCCGACACTGTGTCTGCCGTTTCCGTCTCGACGTAGACACATGTGGGAGTGTCCGCGGCCCGCGCCTCGGCGAGGGCGGCGCGGAGGTCTCGGACGGTCTTCGCGCGCAGCACCCGCATACCGAGGCTGGCCGCGTTGGCGGCCAGGTCCACGGGCAGCGGGGCACCCGTGTAGGTGCCGTCGTCGGACTGGTAGCGGTAGGCCGTGCCGAAGCGCTCGCCGCCGACCGTCTCGGACAGTCCGCCGATGGAGGCGTAGCCGTGGTTCTGGATCAGGAGGAGCTTGATCGCGATGCCCTCCTGTACGGCCGTGACGATCTCCGTCGGCATCATCAGGTACGTGCCGTCGCCGACCAGCGCCCAGACGTTCCGCTCGGGAGCGGCCATCTTCACACCGATCGCGGCCGGGATCTCGTAGCCCATGCAGGAGTAGCCGTACTCCACGTGGTACTGGTCCCTCGACCGGGCGCGCCACAGCTTGTGCAGGTCGCCGGGGAGGGAGCCGGCCGCGTTGATGATCACGTCCGACGCGTCGACCAGGGCGTCCAGGGCGCCGAGGACCTGCGGCTGGGTCGGCCTGATGTCGGGCTCGTCGGCCTCGAAGCAGGCGTCGACGCGCTGCTCCCAGCGCTCCTTGTCGAGGCTGTACTCGTCGATGTACGTGCCGCTGACGCGGTGGGTGTGCAGCTGGAGGGCCTCGGTGAGCTCGGTCAGGCCGCTGCGGGCGTCGGCGACCAGGGGCCGGCCCGCGAGCTTGTGGCCGTCGTAGGGCGCGATGTTGAGGTTGAGGAAGCGGACGTCCTCGTTCTCGAACAGCGTGCCGGAGGCCGTGGTGAAGTCGGTGTACCGGGTGCCGACGCCGATCACCAGGTCGGCCTGGCGGGCCAGTTCGTTGGCGGTGGCGGTGCCGGTGTGGCCGACGCCGCCGACGTCCTGGGGGTGGTCGTGGCGCAGGGAGCCCTTGCCCGCCTGGGTGGAGGCGACCGGGATGCCGGTGGCGCGGGCGAACTCCTCCAGCGCCTCCTCGGCGCGGCTGTGGTGGACACCGCCGCCGGCGACGACCAGCGGCCGCTGTGCCTGCCTGATCGCCGTGACGGCCTCGGCGAGTTCGGTGGGGTCGGCGCCGGGACGTCGTACGACCCAGGTGCGCTCGGCGAAGAACTCGTCCGGCCAGTCGTACGCCTCGGCCTGGACGTCCTGCGGGAGGGCGAGGGTGACCGCGCCCGTCTCCACCGGGTCGGTGAGGACCCGCATCGCCTGGAGCGCGGCCGGGATCAGGGCTTCCGGACGGGTGACGCGGTCGAAGTACTTCGAGACCGGGCGCAGGGTGTCGTTGACGCTGATGTCGCCGGCGTACGGCACTTCGAGCTGCTGGAGGACCGGGTCGGCGACGCGGGTGGCGAAGATGTCGCCGGGCAGGAGCAGGACCGGGAGGTGGTTGATGGTCGCCAGGGCCGCGCCCGTCACCAGGTTGGTGGCGCCCGGGCCGATGGACGTCGTCACCGCGTGGGTGGACAGGCGGTTGGACTGACGCGCGTAGCCGACCGCCGCGTGCACCATGGACTGCTCGTTGCGGCCCTGGTGGAAGGGCATCTCGTCGCCGTACTCGACGAGCGCCTGGCCGAGCCCGGCCACGTTGCCGTGGCCGAAGATGCCCCAGGTGGCGGAGATCAACCGCTGCCGTACGCCGTCGCGTTCGGTGTACTGGGCGGCCAGGAAGCGGACCAGCGCTTGCGCGACGGTCAGGCGGGTGGTCATCGGTACCCCTCCGTGTGGTCCGGGTGGAAGCAGATCCGCCACTCCCGCGTCTCACCCGGTCCCGCCATGACGTTCAGGTAGTACATGTCGTGGCCGGGCTGGGCGATGGACGGGCCGTGCCATCCGTCGGGGACGAGGACGGCGTCGCCGGAGCGGACCTCGGCGAGGACGTCGGATCCGCCCTCACGGGAGGGAGATACGCGCTGATAGCCGAAACCGTTCGGGCCGTCGATCTCGAAGTAGTAGATCTCCTCCAACTCGGCTTCCACGCCCGGCCGGTGCTCGTCGTGCTTGTGCGGAGGGTAGGAGGACCAGTTGCCGCCGGGGGTGACCACCTCGACGGCGATGAGCTTGTCGCAGTCGAAGGCGTCGGCGGAGGCGAAGTTGCGCACGTGCCGCAACTGGGAGCCGCTGCCGCGCTGTTCGACGGGAACCTCCGGCGCGGGGCCGTAGCGGGCGGGGAGTCGTCGCTCGCACTTCGCTCCTGCCAGGGCGAAGCGGCCTCCCGCGCCGGAGGCGATCGATGCCTGGGCGTCCCGGGGTACGTACGCGAAGTCCGAGACTCCGGCGAACACGCTTTCCCGTCCCAGGAGTTGGAACTCGTCCTTCCCTACGTGGACCGTACAGCCGCCTTCCAGCGGAAGTACGATCCACTCGCTGTCACCGGAGGTGAACGTATGAGTGCCTCCGGGCACCAGTTCGACGATGCGCAGACTGCTGTGGGTCCAGCCGGCCCGCTTGGGGTCGATGTCCACGGTGTACTGGGCGTTGGTGGAGGCGCCCCGGGGGACGTACAGCTCGGTCTGTGTCATACGGCGGCCCTCACAGCAGTCCTACGGCGGTGTCCACGGCGGCGGCCACATCGCCGTCCGCCGGGTACAGCAGCGAGCGGCCGACTACGAGGCCGCGCACGGTGGGCAGTTGCAGGGCCCCGCGCCACTTCTCGTACGCGCCGTCCTGGTCGTCGCCGACCTCGCCGCCCAGCAGCACGGCGGGCAGCGTCGAGGCCGCCATGACCTCGCCCATGTCGTCGGGGTTGTCGCAGACCGGGACCTTGAGCCAGGTGTAGGCCGAACTGCCGCCCAGGCCCGAGGCGATGGCGATCGACTTGGTCACGGCCTCGGCGGACAGGTCGTTCCTGACCTTGCCCTCGGTGGTGCGGGAGCTGATGAACGGCTCGACGAAGAGCGGGAGTCGGCGCGCGGCCATGTCGTCGATGGCACGGGCGGTGGACTCCATCGTGGTGAGGGAGCCCGGGTCGTCGTAGTCGATGCGCAGCAGCAGCTTGCCGGCGTCGAAGCCGAGCCGCTCGATGTCCTCGGCGCGGTGGCCGGTGAAGCGGTCGTCGAGTTCGAAGCTCGCGCCCTGGAGGCCGCCGCGGTTCATGGAGCCCATGACGACCTTGCCGTCGAGGGCGCCGAGCAGCAGCAGGTCGTCCAGTATGTCGGCGGTCGCGAGGACACCGTCCACACCGGGGCGCGACAGGGCAAGGACGAGCCGTTCCAGCAGGTCGGCGCGGTTGGCCATGGCCATGCGGTGGCCGCCGACGCCGAGCGCGCCCCGGGCGGGGTGGTCGGCGGCGACGATCATCAGGCGGCCGCTGTCGTTCAGCAGCGGCCTGCGGGTACGGCGGGCCGCCGCCTCGGCGATCGCCTCGGGGCGTTCGGCGCGCAGCCGCACGAGTTCGGTGATGTCGAGGCTCACTTGACCGCTCCCGCCGCGACCGCGCTCTCGATCTCGTCGGTGGTCGGCATCGCCGAGCTGCACTCCAGACGGGAGGCGACGATGGCCCCGGCCGCGTTGGCGTGGCGCATGATCTTCTCCAGGTCCCAGCCTTCGAGGAGGCCGTGGCAGAGGGAGCCGCCGAAGGCGTCACCGGCGCCGAGACCGTTGAGGACGTCGACGGGCAGGGGCGGGACCTCGGCCTCGTTCCCCTTGCTGTCGACCGCGAGGACACCCTTGGGGCCCTGCTTGACGACCGCGAGCTCGACACCGGCGTCCAGCAGCGCCTGCGCCGCCTCGCGGGGCTTGCGGACCCCGGTGGCGACCTCGACCTCGTCGAGGTTGCCGACGGCGACGGTGGTGTGGCGCAGGGCCTCTTCGTAGAAGGGACGGGCCGTGGCCGGGTCGCTCCAGAACATCGGGCGCCAGTCCAGGTCGAAGACCGTGGTGCCCGCCTTGGCGCGGTGGGCGAGGGCCGCGAGCGTCGCCGTACGGCTCGGCTCCTCGCTCAGGCCGGTGCCGGTGACCCAGAAGATGCTCGCCTCGCGGATCGCGTCGAGGTCCAGCTCGTGGGCGTCGATCTCCAGGTCGGGGGCCTTGGGCTGCCGGTAGAAGTAGAGCGGGAAGTCGTCCGGCGGGAAGACCTCGCAGAAAGTGACGGGGGTCGGCAGGCCCGGGACCGGGGTGACCCAGCGGTCGTCCACGCCGAAGTCCCGCAGGGCCTCGTGCAGATAGGTGCCGAAGGGGTCGTCGCCGGTGCGGGTGATCACCGCGGTCCGCCGTCCCAGGCGGGCGGCGGCGACCGCGACATTGGTCGCCGAGCCCCCCAGGAACTTGCCGAAGGACGTCACCTGCGGCAGCGGGACACCGGTCTGGAGCGGATACAGGTCCACACCGATCCGCCCCATGGTGATCAGGTCGTACGCCATCGGCTTCCCTTCGTGCCTTCGGTCCGCGCGGCCTCGGTTGCGCGTCTTCGGTCCGCGCGGATTCGGTTGCGCGTCTTGAGGTCTTCGTGTCGGCTCTCCCGGCGTTTGTAGCCCCGTACGGCGAGCCCTGTCAATGTTTTGTCCAGACATTCGGACGAGACCTTGACAGCGCTTGCTGTGCGATCGGAAGCTGACCGGCATGACAGCGCCCGCACCGCAGCTCTCACTGTCCCGCATCCGGATCGGGTCGGCTCCCGACTCGTGGGGTGTGTGGTTCCCCGACGACCCCCAGCAGGTCCCCTGGCAACGCTTCCTCGACGAGGTCGCCGACTCCGGCTACGAGTGGATCGAGCTGGGGCCGTACGGGTACCTGCCGACCGATCCCGCGGTCCTCACCGAGGAGGTCACCCGGCGTGGCCTGAAGGTGTCCGCGGGCACGGTGTTCACCGGCCTGCACCACGGCGAGGCCGTGTGGGAGAAGACCTGGGCGCATGTCGCGGACAACGCGGTGCTGGCCCAGGCGATGGGGGCGAAGCACCTCGTCGTGATCCCGTCGTTCTGGCGGGACGACAAGACGGGTGAGGTGCTGGAGCCGTCGTCGCTGACGGCCGAGCAGTGGAAGAACCTGAGCTCGCTGACCGAGCGGCTGGGGCAGCGGGTGAAGGAGGAGTACGGCCTTCAGATCGTCGTCCATCCGCATGCCGACACCCACATCGACAGCGAGGAGAACGTGGTCCGGTTCCTGGACGCGACGGACTCCTCTCTCGTGTCGCTGTGCCTGGACACCGGGCACTACGCGTACTGCGGCGGCGACAGCGTCAAGCTGATCGAGACGTACGGGTCGCGGATCGGGTATCTGCACCTCAAGCAGGTGGATCCGGAGATCCTGGCGGACGTGCGGGCCAAGGGGACGCCGTTCGGGCCGGCCGTGGCGCAGGGGGTGATGTGCGAGCCGCCGTCCGGGGTGCCGGCGCTCGGGCCTGTGCTGGAGGCTGCCGCCGGGCTGGACGTGGATCTGTTCGCCATCGTCGAGCAGGACATGTATCCGTGTGCGCCGGATGCGCCGTTGCCGATTGCTCAGCGGACTCGGGCGTTTTTGCGGTCCTGCGGGGCGTAGTTTTTTGGCCGCGGGTCGGTGGGGGTTGCGCGCGCAGTTCCCCGCGCCCCTGGGGTGTTGGTGTTGCCCTTTCGCTGTAAGGCTGGGGCGATGGTGTTGGTCCGTACCGGGCGTGGGCCCGGGGGTTCCTGGGAGTTCGCCCTCGGGGCGCCTCATCCTCGGCTGCGGCCGGGCGTGCTCAGCTATCGCGGAGTTCGACTGGCCTTGGATCGGCCTCGGCGGCGGCTGGAGACTCCTGTCGGGGCCGCGACCCTGTTGCTGGGGTTCGGGCAGCCGGTGCGTATCACGCGTGCCGGGCGGCCTCCGGACACCCTTGTCTCCGTCTACTGCGGGCCTACGACCACTCCCGCCGTCGGTGAGCACGGCGGGCGGTTGGCCGGTGTCGAGGTGATGCTGGCTCCCTGGGCCGCCTTCACGCTGTTCGGGACGCCTCAGTACGAGCTCGCCGATCGGACCGTCGATCCCGATGTGCTGCCCCATGCCCTGGACCGGCGGGTCGGTGACCTCGCCGGTGCGCTCGCCGCGTTGCCCTCGTGGGAAGCGCGGTTCCGGCTGCTGGACGAGGTGTTCGCCCGGTGGTGGGAGGCCGGTACGCCCTGTTCGGCCCGGGTGGTGCGGGCGTGGGCGGAACTCGTGCGGACGGGTGGGGCCATGCCGGTGCGGCGGCTCGCCGAGGAGGTGGGGTGGAGCGTGCGGCACCTCGAGAACCGGTTCCGGGAGCAGATCGGGCTGGGCCCCAAGGCGGCGGCCCGGGTGCTGCGGTTGCAGCGGGCCCGGCGGCTGCTCGCCGCGGGGCACGGACAGGCCGAGACCGCGGCGGTCTGCGGGTTCTACGACCAGGCGCATCTGAGCGGCGAGTTCAAGGCGATGACGGGCTGTACGCCACGGGAGTTCACCATGGCCCGGCGGCTGCCGTTCACCACCGCCGCGCCGCGCGAGGACCGGATGGCCGGTGAGGCGACGAGCCTGGTCCTCGCCTCGGGGGCACCGGACAGGAGTGCGGTTTTCTCCAAGACCCGCGGGACCGGCTGACTGCACGCTGTGCGCGTCCGTCCGGTTGATCCGGTGGACGGCCGGGGGGGAGCCGGCGGGCCGGGTCCGGCGCAGCGGGTCCGGCCCGTCCCGGCGAAGTCCGTTGTCAGTGGCTGCGGTTAGCGTTCCGGGCATGGCCGACACGTACACCACTCTGTGGACCAACGACCTCTGCAAGGCGCTCGGCGCCGGGGGCTTCGAGGGGGAGCCGCTGACCGTGCTCTTCGGGGGACCGCACACCTCGATGCCGAGTTTCAAGCGGGCCGGGGTCCGGCCCGGCGACCGGATCCTGCCGATACGGGTCCTGCGCAAGCAGCTGTGGGTGCTCGGTGCGCTGGAGGTGGAGCGGATGGTGGAGTACGACCAGGTGCGCGAGGAGTTGAGCAGGGAGGAGCAGGCCCGGCTGAACCGCTGGGGACTGCTGGAGACCAGCTGCGCCGGTGAAGTGCTCCTCGGTGCGCCCGGTGTTCCGCTCGGCTTCGACCGGCCGGTGCCGCCGGACCTCCTCGCCCGCCTCACCTACCGTTCCAGACGCGGCGAGCGGCAGATCAAGCACGTCGTGGACGGCGAGCTGCGCAGCGCGGTCAGCCTCCAGGGCGTGTACCGGCTCGCGCCCGACTCCGCGCGGGAGTTGGCGGAGCTGGTCGGCCACGCTCCCGTGCCGTAAGTCAACGCGCCACGCCCTCGCGCCCGCGCACGCCTTTGCGGCACCTCTGTCACAAACGCCCCTTCCGTGTCACACATGTCGCGTGTACGCGGGCTTCCCGTCACACCCGGCACACAGACCCTGACCCACGGTCACCGGGTGTCGTTCACGGGGCACAGGCTTCTGTGATCGCCGGCGCAGCGCCCGGTACCCCCGACGGCCGTTCCCGGCCGCCACCGTGGTGCGCGCGAGGAGGTGCCCCATATGACCGACCGAAGGCTCTGGTCGTACAAGGAGATCGCGGCGCACATCCGTGTGCAGCCGGACACCGTGCGCTCGTACCGCAAGCACGGGCTGCTGCCGCCCCCCGACCACGTCGAGGGCGGCAAGCCCTTCTGGTACGCGGACACCGTGCGGGCCTGGGTCGCGTCCCGGCCGGGCAACCGGGGCCGGAGGGAGGACTGACGGCCGTCCCACCCGGGGCCGGCGGCCGAAAAATTCCGAGCCGGAGGGAACCCTGTCTGGCACAGTCGGCCCATGAGCGACTTCTCCGTCGAACCCGTGCTCACCGGTGAGCTGACCGTGCTGCGGCCGTTCACCGAGGCGGACGCCGAGGGCATGGCGGAGATCATCGAGGATCCCGAGGTCGTGCTCTTCACCGGAGCCCCCTCGGGTGACCTCACCCTGGAACGGCTCCGGTCCTGGTACGGCTCCCGGTCCGAGCAGTCCGACCGCCTCGACCTCGCCGTCACCGACCGGGCCACCGGTGAACTCGTCGGCGAGGTCGTGCTGTACGAGTGGGACGCCCACGCCCGCAGCTGTACCTTCCGCACCCTCATCGGCCCCCGGGGGCGCGGGCGGGGGCTCGGCACCGAGGCCACCCGGCTGATCGTCGGGTACGGCTTCGAGCACCTGGGCCTGCATCGGATCGAGTTGGAGGCCTACGGCCACAACGCCCGAGCCCTGCGGGTCTACGAGAAGGTCGGCTTCGTGGTCGAAGGGGTGCGGCGGGAGGCCGATCTGCGGGACGGCGCGTGGGTGGACTGGGTGGTCATGGGTCTCCTCGACCGCGACTGGGCCGCCCTCAGCTCCACGGCTCGATGACCGTCACCCCTGCTCCGGGTGCCGTGCCCATCGCCGCGAGGGCGTCCGGGGTCGCGTCCAGCGAGATGGTGGACGTGACCAGCAGGTCGGGTCGCAGCACGCCCGCCCTGACCAGTTCCAGCATCGGCGGGTAGGTGTGGGCGGCCATGCCGTGGCTGCCGAGGAGTTCCAGTTCCAGGGCGATCGCGCGGGCCATGGGGACCGGGGTCGTGCCGTCCGGCGAGGGCAGCAGACCGACCTGGACGTGCCGGCCGCGTCGCCGCAGGGAGTTGACCGACGCGGCACAGGTGGCCGGGGAGCCCAGGGCGTCGAGCGAGAGATGCGCGCCCCCGCCGGTCAGCTCCCGGATCGCCGCCGCGGTGTCCTTCGCGCCGCTCGCGTCCACGCACTCCGCCGCGCCGAACTTCCTTGCCAGCGCGAGGGCCCCGGGGGACACGTCCACGGCGACCACCCTGGCTCCCGACGCCGCCGCGATCATCACCGCGGACAGGCCCACTCCACCGCAGCCGTGCACCGCCACCCACTCCCCCGCGGCGAGCCTGCCCTGCTGCACCACGGCTCGGAACGCCGTGGCGAAACGGCAGCCGAGGGACGCGGCCGTGGTGAAGGACATGTCCCCCGGGACGGCCACCAGGTTCACGTCCGCGTGGTCCAGCGCCACGTACTGGGCGAACGAGCCCCAGTGGGTGAAGCCGGGCTGGGTCTGGCGCTCGCAGACCTGGTGGTCGCCGGCCTTGCAGGACGGGCAGGTGCCGCAGGCGCAGACGAAGGGGACGGTGACGCGGTCGCCGGGGTGCCAGGCGCTCACGCGGGGGCCGACTGCTTCCACTGTGCCGGCGAGTTCATGGCCCGGTACGTGCGGGAGGGTGATGTCGGGGTCGTGGCCCTGCCAGCCGTGCCAGTCGCTTCGGCAGAGGCCGGTGGCTTCCACGCGGACGACGACTCCGTGGGGGGCCGGGTGAGGGTCGGTGACGTCACGTACCTCCAGAGGTTCGCCGTAGTGTTCGAACAGAACCGCTCGCATCTGCCGTCCCCTCGCCGTTTTCGTCTGCGGGGCCATCGTGGCTGGTCGCGCAGTTCCCCGCGCCCCTGGGGGGTTCCACATCCCCCTCGCTCAATCCGAACCGGTCGTGCAGCTTGCGCAGAGCCTTTGGGGCCCACCATGTTGCCCTCCCCGTCAGTTTCATCACCGCTGGGACCAGGAGGCTGCGGACGATCATCGCGTCCATCAGGACTGCCAGGGCTATGCCCAGGCCCAGCATCTTGGTGTTGGTGACCCTGGAGGTGCCTATCGCGACCATGACCACCGCCAGGATGACCGCCGCCGCCGTGATCAGGCCTCCCGTGCGTTGGAGGCCGTGGCGGATGGCCTCCTCGTGGTTGCCGGTCCGGTCGTGCTCCTCCTTGATGCGGGAGAGGAGGAAGACGCCGTAGTCCATGGAGAGGCCGAAGGCGACGCAGAACATCAGGACGGGGAGGGTGGTCTCTATCGAGCCGGGGCTGGTGAAGCCCAGGAGGCCGGAGAGGTGGCCGTCCTGGAAGACCCAGACCACCGCGCCGAACATCGCCGTCAGGCTGAGGGCGTTGAGGAGGACCGCCTGGATCGGGATCAGGACGCTGCCGGTCAGCAGGAAGACCAGGAGCAGGGTGACGATCGCGATGAAGGCCGCCGCCCAGGGCAGCCGGTCGCCTATCGCGTGCTTGGTGTCGACCAGGACGGCCGCGGTGCCGGTGACCTTGGTGTCGAACGGGGCCTCGGTGGCACGCAGCTCACGGACCAGGTGCTGTGCGCCGGCGTCCACGGCCTCGCCCCTGGGCTGGACCGTGAAGTAGGCCGAGTCGCCCTTGACGAGGGGGCCGTCGACCCGGAGGACTTCGGGGAGGGTCGCGACGCGGTTCTTGTAGGCGGCGTACTGCGCGGGGGTGGCCTTTCCTTCCGCGAGCACTTCGAGGCCGCCGCCCGGGCTGCCCGGGAAGCCGTCGCGCAGGTGCTGCTGGACGACGTGGGACTCGGCGGAGGCGGGCAGCTGGCGGTCGTCGGCGGTGCCGAACTTCACGCCCAGGAAAGGGAGTCCGAGCAGGACCAGGACGGCGGTGGTGGCGAGGGCGAAGAAGGGGGCGCGGCGCATCACCAGGGTCGTCCCTCGGGCCCAGGCGGTGCCCGGGGGCTTCGAGGACGACCGCCCCCGTCGCAGCAGCCGGCGCAGGTCCAGGGAGTTGACCCGGTGGCCCAGCAGGATCAGGGCGGCCGGGAGGAGGATCAGGGCGGCGGCCGCGGCGAGGAGGACCACCGCCATGCCGGCGTAGGCGAACGAGCGCAGGAAGTACTGCGGGAAGACCAGCATCGCCGCCAGGGAGACCGCGACGGTGAGGGCGGAGAACAGGACGGTGCGGCCCGCGGTGCGCAGGGTGGTGCCGACCGCCGTCAACGGGTCGGCGCCCGTGGCCAGTTCCTCGCGGAAGCGGCGCACGATGAACAGCGCGTAGTCGATGGCCAGGCCGAGTCCGAGGGCCGTGGTGAGGTTCATCGCGAAGACGGAGACGTCGGTGAACTCGGTCAGGCCGCGCAGCACGGCGTTGGTCCCGAGGATCGCGACGATGCCGATGCCGAGCGGCAGCAGGGCGGCGATCGCGCTGCCGAAGACCATCACCAGCAGCAGGAGCGTGATCGGCAGGGCGATCATCTCGGCCCGGGTGAGGTCCTCCTGGATGATCGTCTGCATTTCGTGCCGCACCGCGACGATGCCGCCGATCTCGACCTTCACCGGCCCGTGGGTCCCCCGCAGGGAGGGGGCGATGCGGTCGAGGGTCTTGCCCATCTGCTTCTCGTCGCCGGTGATGCGGGCGGCGATCAGTGCCTCATGGCCGTCCTCGGCGCGCAGGGCGGGGGACTTCGCGGACCAGTAGGAGCCGACGCCGGTGATGCCCCGCTCGGCGGCCAGGCGGGCGGTGAGGCGGTCCGCCTCGGCGGCCACCGCCGGGTCGTCCACCGAGGCCCGGCCCGCGTCGACGAGCAGCAGGAGGTTGGGCTGGGAGTCCGGGAACTGGCGCTCCAGCGCCTTGGTGGCATACGTGGACTCCGCCGCCGGATCCTCCCAGCCGCCGGCGCCCAGCCGGTCGGCGACGCCGCTGCCGGCCAGCACGGCGAGGACGGTGAGCACGAGGGCCGCGAGCAGGGACAACCTGGGGCGGGCGGTGACGAGGCGGGTCCAGCGGCCGACACGTGGTGGGCTGTTGACTTCGGTCATGGTGCGGTGTCCCCTTCACCGTGGAAACCGTAAAATGGAAAACACGAGAGATCGCTCGCGTTTCCAGAATGCGAGCGACCGCTCGTGTTTGTCAACCGTGTGCGGAGAGCTGGGGATAACGCGTGCCCGAGAACCCCGAGAACGAGGCGAAGGAACAGCCGCGCCGCCGCCAGGCCCGCGGCGAACGCCGGATCGCCCAGCTCCTGGAGGCGGCGGCCACCGTCTTCACGACCACGGGCTACACCGCGGCCAGCACCAACGCCATCGCCCGCGAGGCCGGCGTCTCCCCCGGCACGCTCTACCAGTTCTTCCCGAACAAGGAAGCGATCGCGATCGAGCTGGGCGGGCGGCTCGTGCACGAGATGCAGACGACGTACGGCGAGGCGCTCGCCCCGGTCGACCCGGCGACCCCGCTGGAGGAGGTGGTCGGCGCGGCCGTGGACCGGTTCATGGCCTTCAACTGCGACCACCCGGTGTTCTTCGCACTGATGCACGGCCCCGACATCCCCGGCCGGATGGCCGAGGACCACGACGCGCTGCACGCGGGCCTCATCAGCCGGCTGGAGACGCTGATGACCTCCCTCCTGCCCGAGGCCTCCCGGACCGACGTCACGCGCACCGCCCACATGGTCCTCGGGCTGTACAAGGCGGGCCTGGAGCTGGTCCTCGCCCATGAGGGCGCCGAGCGCGAGGCGTACATCCGCGAGGTGAAGAACGCGCTGGTGCGTTATCTGGACCCGCTGGTCGGTGACCGGCTCGGGCGATCGGCCGGCGCCCCGACTCCGTAGTCCGGCCCAGCACCAGGAGGTGACTCCTCTTGGAGAAATACCCCCTAGGGGTATAGGGTGTGCACCATAGACCGTGCACACCTCTCATGAGCCATCAGGAGAACGACATGACCACTCAGACCGACACCGCCGGCTCCGTCACCGCCGTCTACAAGGTGAGCGGGATGAGCTGTGGACACTGCGAAGGGGCCGTTTCCGGGGAGATCTCCGAGATCGACGGGGTCAGCTCGGTGAAGGCGGTCGCCTCCAGCGGGGAGGTGACGGTGGTGTCGGCTGCGCCGCTCGACGAGGAAGCCGTGCGGGCCGCCGTGGACGAGGCCGGGTTCGAGCTCGTCGGACGGGCCTGAGAGCTTCGCGACAGGGGGTGCCACGATGGTCCAAGGGCGTCTGCGGCGCCATCGTGGCTTGTCGCGCAGTTCCCCGCGCCCCTTAGAGGTCGTTTTCTCCCGTTGTTTCATCCCGGAATCTTCTATTTGGTCTGCGGTGTCGGGTCGCGCCAGGAGATGGTGTTCTCGCGGGTGAGG
>NZ_JBHUXV010000114.1:0-29590 GCF_042669125.1 Streptomyces sp. NPDC057253
GGCCCGCACTCTTGGGTGCGGGCCCCAGCCCATTGCCCGCAACTGTTTGCTTCGCTTTCTCCCCGGCTCTTTCTTGCGAATTCTCGTGCGGTTTCGCCGCGCCCCGGAGGAATTCCTCGACACGTGCCGCACGCATCGAGGAAGGTTCCCCACCCATGAACCGCACCCGTCATACCGGAAACACCAACGGGAACAGCAGGAACAGCGCCTCCCGCGCCCGCTCCCGTGGCACCGGCCACCAGCGCCCCCGTACGGCCGCCGCACCCCGCGGCGAGTTCACCCTGCCCACCACGCTCACCGAGGCCCTGCCCGCGGTGGAGGCGTTCGCCGACCTCGACCTGCCCGAGCGGCTCCAGGCCGCGCTGCGTGCCGAGGGCGTGACCGAGCCCTTCCCGATCCAGGCGGCCACCCTGCCGAACTCGCTGGCCGGACGGGACGTCCTGGGCCGCGGCCGCACCGGCTCCGGCAAGACCCTCGCCTTCGGGCTGCCCCTGCTGGCCCGCCTGGACGGCCGGCGCGCCGAGCCCCGCCGGCCCCTCGCCCTGGTCCTCGTCCCGACCCGCGAGCTGGCCCAGCAGGTCACCGACTCCCTCACGCCCTACGCCAAGGCGCTGCGGCTGCGCGCGGCCACCGTGGTCGGCGGCATGTCGATCGGCCGCCAGGCGTCCGCGCTGCGGGCCGGTGCCGAGCTCCTCGTGGCGACGCCGGGACGGCTCAAGGACCTCATCGAGCGCGGCGACTGCGAGCTCGGCCAGGTGGCCATGACCGTCCTGGACGAGGCCGACCAGATGACCGACATGGGCTTCCTGCCGCAGGTCACCCACCTGCTGGACCAGGTGCGGCCCGACGGCCAGACGATGCTGTTCTCGGCCACGCTCGACCGCAACATCGACCTCCTGGTGCGTCGCTACCTGCACGACCCGGTGGTGCACTCGGTCGACCCGTCCGCGGGCGCCGTCACCACCATGGAGCACCACCTGCTGCACGTCCGCGACGACGACAAGCACGCCACCGCCACCGAGATCGCCGCCCGCGACGGCCGCGTGATCATGTTCCTGGACACCAAGCACGCGGCGGAGCGGCTGGCCAAGCACCTGCTGTCGGTGGGCGTGCGGGCCTCGGCGCTGCACGGCGGCAAGTCCCAGCCGCAGCGCACCCGCACCCTCGGCCAGTTCAAGGACGGCCAGGTCAGCGTCCTGGTCGCCACCAATGTCGCGGCCCGCGGGATCCACGTGGACGACGTCGACCTGGTCGTCAACTTCGACCCGCCCGCCGACCACAAGGACTACCTGCACCGCGGCGGCCGTACGGCACGCGCCGGCGAGTCCGGCACCGTCGTCACCCTGGTCCTGCCGCACCAGCGGCGCGCGGTGGACCGTCTGATGTCCGACGCCGGCATCTCCGCCCGCATCACCCGGGTGCGCCCGGGCGAGGCCGAGCTGAACCGCATCACCGGCGCCCGCACCCCCTCCGGCGTCCCGGTCACCCTCCCCGCACCGGCCGCCGCCGAGCCCGCGCAGCGCACCGGGACCGCGGCACGCGGCCGTGGCAGCCGCTCCGCCCGGGGCCGCCGTCGTCCCGCGCGCACCCCCCGCTAGCCGTACGACCCGCTCCCAGAAGGAGACGAACAGGGCCGCACCCTGGGCGTTCTCACCGTCCCCGTTCCGACCGCTCCCCGTGGAGGTGCCATGCGCATCGTCATCGCCCGTTTCCCCTTCGACCTGACCATGAGCGAGGTCGAGAGGTCGATGGAGGGCGTCGAGCCCGAACCCGCCACCGGACCGTGTGTGACCGTGGGCGCCCAGGTGTACCCGGTCAAGCAGGTCGGTCAGGTGATCACCCGGCAGGACCGCAGGGACTTCACCGCCAACGAGGTGAGCCGGGCCCTGACCCGGCTCGGCTTCACCTGCCACGAGGTCCGGCCGCCGCGCCCCGAGGCCTTCAACGACCCGTCGGCGTCCCTGCCGTGGGCCGACACCCCGCTGGGCTGACCTCCCCCCGGCAGGCCCGTGGCCGCGAATCCCGCCCCCCGTGCGGTTCGCGGCCACACATCCCTCCCCCGCGCCCGGACCCTCTCGCCCGCACGTGGTCATGGGGCCGACCCGCCCCTGGCAGCGCGGGCAGCGGACGGCCCGCACCCGCTTGCGGCAGGCCCGGTCGCCGCAGTGGACGTCCTTGTCGCCGGTGTACCGCACGCGAACCCCTCCCTCACCGGGCGCTCTGCAACCGGGCTCGGCGGCCCGTCGCCCGTGTCGGCGCAGCCGCAGCTCGGCAAGCCGGTTCCCGGGATCCCTCCGTTCCGTTCCCCGCCACCGGTGCTCCGTGCAAGACTGCGGCTCCCTGCGGCAGGGGCGTCGGGGGCGGGCGGCATCGCTTGAGTGGGGGACTGTGCGGCGGGACGCTGGGAACATGGACGGCAGGCGCGGCACATCCGGAGGCACCGTGGAGGGATCCGTACCCGAGGACCTGGCGGTCGTGGTCGACGCCGGCGGGACGGTCACCGTGTGGAGCTCCGGGGCGCGGCAGCTGCTCGGCTACGAGGCCGAGGAGGTCGTAGGACGTCCGGCGGCCGACCTGCTCGCGGCCGACCTGCCCGAGTCCGCGCGCCGCAATGTCGCCCAGGGCCGGCGCTGGGCCACCGAGGTGGCGCTGCGGCACCGCGACGGCGACCGTGTCGTCGTACGGCTGAAGGGCACACCGCTCACGGACGGCGACGGCGCGCGGCCGTGGCTGGTCACCCCCGCCGCCCCGGAGCGCGTGTCCCAGCCCTCCGAGCCGACCGCCGAGGCCCTGTGGGACCTCACGCTCGCGCAGCTGCCCGTGCCGGTCGCGGTCTACGACGTCGAGGCGCGGCTGGTGACGGCCAACGAGGTCATGACCCGCGTGATGGGCCGCACCCTCGCCGAGATGCGCGGTCTGACCCTGTGGGAGATCGAGCCGAACCCGCCCTTCGACGAGTACGACCACCTCCAGCGGCAGGTGCTGCGCACGGGTGAGCCGGTCTTCCACGAGAACTTCGGGCAGGCCCCCGGCGAGGTCCGGGGCCACGCCTGGTCGATGTTCCTGTCGCCGCTGAAGGACGAGAGCGGGGCGGTGCGGGGCGTGTCCGCGGCCGTGTTCGACACCACCGAGCAGTACTGGGCCCGCCGCCGCCTCGCTGTCCTCAACGACGCCAGCCTGCGCATCGGCAGCACCCTGGACGTCGTCAGGACCGCCGAGGAGCTGGCCGAGGTGGCCGTCACGGGCTTCGCGGACTTCGTCACCGTGGACCTGCTGGAGTCGGTGGCGCTCGGCGACGAACCGGAACCGGTCCCGCCGGACCGGCCGGTCACCGTACGGCGGACCGCGCAGCGCTCGGTCCTCGACGGCTGCCCGGAGTCGGTGGTGCCGTCCGGCGGCACGACGTTCTACCCGGTGGACACGCCCCCGATGCGGGCCCTGATCGCCGGCCGCGGCACCCTGCCGGCCCCCGGGGACCCGGGGATGCGGGCCTGGGTCGAGTCGTCCCGGGCCCGCGCCGAGACCGTGGCCCGGTACATGATCCACTCGGCGATGATGGTGCCGCTGCGGGCCCGAGGGGTCACCCTCGGCCTGGTGCACTTCCTGCGCCACCGCACGGCGGAGTCGTTCACCGAGGACGACCTGCTGCTCGCGGAGGAGATCGTCGCGCGGGCGGCGGTCAGCGTGGACAACGCCCGCCGCTACACCCACGAACGCCGCACCGCCCTGACCCTCCAGCGCAGCCTCCTGCCCGACCGCCCGCCGGACCTCGCGGCGATGGAGGTGGCCTACCGCTATCTCCCCGCGGGCTCCGGCGCAGACGTGGGCGGCGACTGGTTCGACGTCATCCCGCTCTCCGGCGCCCGGGTCGCCCTGGTGGTCGGTGACGTGGTGGGCCACGGCATCCACGCCTCGGCGACGATGGGCCGCCTGCGGACGGCCGTGCGCACCCTCGCGGACGTGGACCTCGCCCCCGACGAACTCCTCACCCAGCTCGACGACCTGGTGGTCAGGCTCGACCGGGAGGAGGGGCCGGAGACCCGCGGCGGCCCGGCGGCCCGGACACCGACCCCGGGCGAGGTGGGCGCCACCTGCGTCTACGCCGTCTACGACCCGGTCTCCCGCCGCTGCACCATGGCCCGCGCCGGCCATCCGCCCCCGGCCGTGGTCACCCCCGACGGCGAGGTCCGCTTCCTGGACCTGCCGACCGGCCCGCCCCTCGGCCTCGGCGGCCTGCCGTTCGAGTCCGTCGAGGTGGAGCTGGCGGAGGGCAGTCTGCTGGCCCTGTACACCGACGGCCTGGTCGAGGCGGCCGACCGCGACATCGAGGTCGGCCTGAACCTGCTGCGCGGGGCACTGGCCGAGAAGGCGGGCCCCCTGGACGAGACCTGCGACCAGGTCCTGCGGACGGTCCTGCCGGCCCGCCCCGCCGACGACATCGTCCTGATGCTGGCCCGCACCTCCGCCCTGGACACCGCGCAGGTCCGCACCTGGGATCTGCCCCGCGATCCGGCGGCGGTGTCGCGGGCCAGGAAGGCGGCGAGCGAGCAGGTCATGGCATGGGGCCTCGGGGACGCGTCCTTCGCCGCCGAGCTGATCGTCAGCGAACTCGTCACGAACGCGGTCCGCTACGGCGCCGACCCGATCGTCCTACGGCTGATCCACGACTCCACGCTGATCTGCGAGGTGTCCGACGGCAGCAGCACCGCTCCACATCTGCGCCGGGCGCGGGTGTTCGACGAGGGCGGGCGGGGGCTGCTGCTTGTGGCGCAGATGGCGGAGCGGTGGGGGAGCCGGCAGACGGCCACCGGGAAGACGATCTGGGCGGAGCTGGGGGTGCCGGGCTAGGACTCCCGAGTTGTCCGGTTCATCCGGGACAACAAACGGAACGGCAACTTCACCCACCTGTGCGACGATGCGCCCGTGAACGCACCCTCCACCCCCGCCCCCGAGGGCCCCTCCCCCGAGCCGGAGCCCAAGTCCCCTGGTTTCGCGGACGAGTTCAAGGACGCCGTCACCTTCCGGGCCTTCGGCCTGGTGCTCGGCGGCCTGCTCGTCCAACTCGCCTTCATCCTCTCGTACGTCGGCGCCTTCCACTCCCCCACCCCGCACCGCATCCCGGTGGCGGTGGTCGCCCCCCAGCAGGCCGCCGCGAAGATCGTCGCCCAGCTCAACGCGCTGGACGGCGAGCCGGTGAAGGCCACGACGGCCGCGTCCGCGGCCGAGGCCCGCGAGTGGGTCATGACCCGCAGGACCGACGCGGCCTTCCTCTTCGACCCGCAGGGCACCGAGGACACCCTCCTGGTCGCCTCGGCGGGCGGCCCGTCGGTCTCCCAGACGGCCACCCAGATCGCCCAGAAGATCGAGGCGTCCGAGAAGCGCCGGATCACGGTGACGGACATCCGGCCCCCCAACTCCGGGGACGGCCGCGGCATGACGTCCTTCTACCTGGTCCTCGGCTGGGTGATCGGAGGCTACCTGACCGCCACGATCATGGGCATGGCCGCGGGCGCCCGCCCGGCCAACCGCCGGCGCACCCTGATCCGGCTCGGGGCCCTCCTTCTGTACGCGGTGGTCTCGGGCGTGGCCGGAGCGGTGATCGTGGGGCCGGTGTTCGATGCGCTGAGCGGCCACTTCTGGGCGCTGAGCGCGATCGGCGCGCTGGTGGTCATGGCCTCGGCGGCGACGGCGCTCGCCCTCCAGACCCTGCTGGGGCTGCTCGGCACGGGCCTGGTCATCCTGCTGTTCGTGGTCCTGGGCAACCCGAGCTCGGGCGGCGTGTACCCGGCCCCGCTGCTTCCGCCCTTCTGGAGCGCGATCGGCCAGGCACTGCCGCCGGGGGCGGGCACGACGCTGGTCCGCAACACGGCGTACTTCTCGGGCCACGCGACGGCCGGGGCCCTGTGGGTGCTGGGCGCGTACGCGGTCGGGGGAGCGGTGCTCGCGTGGGGGGCGTCGTGGTGGCGGGAGCGGCGGGGGGCGGGCGCGGGTCAGGGGAGCGCGGCGCCCGCGGCATCGGCGGCGACGGCCTGACGCAGGGGCCTGTGCGTGAGGCTCGCTTGGTTGTCCGGTTCCGGTTGTCCGGGAACCACCCCGGGATTGTCCTTGATCGGTAACGGACGCATCCCATGACCGTCCCCACTCGTCCTGCCAGTTGGTCACCCGGAGACACGGTGATCGGCGGAACTGCGGGAGAGTGGGGCGGACATGGCGCGGCACGGCGGGCGGGGCTGGTACGGCAAGGTGCTCGGGGCGGCGCTCGGGGTGACGTTGCTCGCCGCCGGCGCCTCGGTGTGGACCGCGCAGGCCGGTGCCGTGGGCTCGTCCCCGAAGGCGACGGCGTCGGCCAGGCCGGTGGACGCGGTGAAGCCGGTCGACGTGACCATCGTGCACGCCTCGGACAAGGGGCCGCGCGGCGTCAACATCACGATCGACGACGGTCCGGACCCGGTGTGGACGCCGCAAGTCCTGGACGTGCTGCGCCAGTACGGGGTCAAGGCGACGTTCTGCATGGTGGGCACGCAGGCGCAGGCCCACCCGGAGCTGGTGAAGCGGGTGGTCGCGGCCGGGCACCGGCTGTGCGACCACTCGGTGTCCCACGACACGACCATGGACAAGAAGTCCGAGGCGTACCAGTCCCAGCAGATCCTCGACGCCGAACGCATGATCACCGAGGCGTCGGGCGGCGTGCGCCCCCTGTACTACCGGGCTCCGGGCGGCGCCTTCACCCCGTACAGCCGCAAGCTCGCCGCCTCCCGGGGCATGCGCCCGCTGGGCTGGAACGTCGACTCCAAGGACTTCGAACGCCCCGGTACGGCCGCCATCATCACCACGGTCGAACACGAACTCCGGAACGGCCCGACGATCCTCTTCCACGACGCGGGCGGCGACCGCGGGGAAACGGTGGAGGCCCTACGCCAACTCCTCCCCCAACTCCGCACGGAGGGGTATGTGTTCGGCTTCCCGGTCCGGTGAGGAAACGTCGGTCCAGGTTCCCCGAGCCCGGCGGCGACAGCATCCCGCATGCCCATCCCCTGGCAGTCCAGCGCCGAGACGTTCGCACGCATCTTGAGACGGCGGGGAGTGGAGCCCGCCGCCGTGCGGGACGTCGAGGTCGCGTGGGGTGCCTTCTGTGAGTTTCTCCAGGTCGGGATCGACGGGATCGAAGGGCCTGAGGACGACGGTGACGGGTTCATCGTCCAGTGGGGTCGGTGGGACTGGAACGATGGCCGGCCCGCTCTGTCCTTCGGCCGGCAGCTTGCCGTGTCCGCCGGCCATGGGCCCGAGGGGCTCGAGTGGCAGCCGGAGTACTGGCAGGTGGAGCTTCAGCTCGTCTTCGCGGAGGATCCCGCATGGGCGGACCTCGACAGCCTCGGCCGCCAGGACACCGGGTTCCGCTTCGACGGGATCGGCGTGCCCAGGGCCGCCGCGCTCGGGGGGATCCGGAGCTCCCTCCGGTCGTATCCCCAGCTTGCCGCCCTGTGGCAGGCCGAACCCCTCCGCTGTGACCTGACG
Organism: Streptomyces sp. NPDC057253; assembly: GCF_042669125.1. Taxonomy (NCBI): domain Bacteria; kingdom Bacillati; phylum Actinomycetota; class Actinomycetes; order Kitasatosporales; family Streptomycetaceae; genus Streptomyces; species Streptomyces sp. NPDC057253. The sequence continues at coordinate 7,516 of NZ_JBHUXV010000114.1, forward strand.
CTCGAGCGCGCGGGATAGGGGCGCGGCAGGGCGCTGTGCGGGCTCCCGTGCATCCCGTCTTCGCAACGGTCCTGGACAGGCGGCGACGGGCGGGCCGTCGTAGGCGCATACTGAGGACGATGACTAAACCTGCCGCACCGAAGCGTCATTTGCCCACCAGCCCCTTCAAGGCCCCGGTCGCGCCCGCGCCGAAGCACTTCGCCGTGGGCGACCAGGTCACGCACGACATGTACGGTCTCGGCCGGGTGCTCGGCGTCGAGGACGGAATCGCGGTACTCGTGGATTTCGGCTCGTCGCAGATGAGGATTCTCAGCCCGTACCCGAAGATGACCAAGCTGTAAGAGCAGCAAGGAGCTCCTCCCATCGATCTGACCTCGCTGTTCTCCGCCCCTGAGGGGCAGTCCCAGCGCACCCCCGCGGCCCTGCCGCCCCTCACCACCGACCCCTTCCAGGCCCCGGACTTCGGGGACGAAGAGGACGAGACCTTCCCCCGCCCCGAAGCGGCCTAGCCTCCGCCCGACGGGCCGGCCCCGCCTCACCTGCGACACGGTGAGGCCGCACAGTGCTGCCCCGTGAGCTCCTTTCCGTGCGTCACGTGACGTAGGTGTCGCAGACGTGCGCGCGGACCTCCGCCGGCCGTACCTTCGCCGCGCCCGCCTTCGCCCGCCCCGCGAAGGCCTGGACGATCAACACGCGCACTGCCCCCGCGGGATTCCGCATACGGCCCGCGCACCGCCACCCGCATCGGTGTGACTGAGCACACCCTGTGTTCGACCTGTGACTTCGCGGTGATTCCGCACAGCTGGTGCCCAGTGAGGCATGTCAGCGTGATTTCCGGTTAGGCGCACCGGGATTACTCGAATCAGCGGGCAGGTGAGCAGAGATCTCTTTCAGGGCGAAGGCACCGGACTCGGCGGACGTGGCGGAAACGGAGCGGGAGGAAGCGGATGCGGCGGTCGGCGTCGCCAGACCCCCAGCCCCGGTCGCACCCCCTGCGAGCCGGGGTTTTCCGTCCGCGGTCTCCCGCACCGGCCGGGTGAGCGGCCTGGACGGTCTGCGCACCCTCGCCGTCGCGCTGGTCATCGTCCACCACGTGGAGCCCAACGCCCTGCCCGGTGGCGCCGTCGCCGTGGACGTCTTCTTCACCATCAGCGGCTTCGTCATCACCCGCCTCCTGCTGGCCGAGCACGTCCGCCGCGGCGGCATCTCCCTCCTCTCCTTCTACCGGCGCCGCTGGCTGCGGCTCGTGCCCGCGATGCTGGCCGTGTGCGCGGTCTGCGCGGTGCTGGGCACGACCACCTCGCTGTGGGGCTTCGAGGGTTCCCTGGAGGCCGCGGGCCTGTCGGCGGCCTTCCTCACCAATGTCGTACGGGCCATGGAGTCCGGCCCCTACTCCGACCTCACCGCGCCGCTCGCGCACACCTGGTCGCTGGCCGTGGAGGAGCAGTTCTACTTCCTGTGGCCGCTCGCCCTGCTCTTCCTCCTGCGCCGGTTCCGGGCCCGGACCGTCCTGCTGGGCACCGCGGCCCTGTGCGTGCTGCCGCTGCTGTGGCGCTGCGTCCTGTGGAACCCCGACGCCGCCCACCGCATCTACAACGGCACCGACACCCGCGCCGACCAGCTGCTGGCCGGCGCCCTGGTCGCCGTGGCCCTGGCACGGCTGCGGGCCGACGACCCCCGGCTGGCCCTCCTGCGCACCTGGGCCGGACGGCTGGCCTGGCCGGCGGTCGGGCTGCTGGGCCTGGTCGCCTGGCAGGTGCCGGTGACCGAGGACCTCGGCGGCTGGACGGCCGCCTACTACACGATCGGGTTCCTGGCGGTGGCCGCGCTGTCCGCCACGCTGGTCGCGGCGCTCGAACTGCGGCCCGAGGCCGGGCTGTCCCGGCTGCTGGCCCTGACCCCCCTGGCCTGGGTGGGCCGCAACCTCAGCTACGGCGTCTATCTCTGGCACTACCCGGTCGTACGGCTCCTCGCCTCCGTCGGCGTCCAGGAAGGCCGACTGGCGGCGACGGTGGTGCTGACGCTGCTGATGGCGCTTCTCTCCTACTACGTCATCGAGAAACCGTTCCTGAGGAGGGCGCACCGGGCGAGGGCACCGCGCCCGGTACCGGTGCCGGCCGCGGCGACGACCTAGGGCCCAGGCGCGGGGTTTCACCCGCCCGGGGTGAGGCGACCGTGACGGGCCTGTCGAAGGCTGGCGTGCACAGGTCCGTGACGGCTGCCCGCCGTGGCGTGACGGCGTCCGTACCGAACAGGGGGACCCAGGTGAACCGGTACCCGCCCATCGCGGAACACGGCATGGTCGGCGATCTCCAGACCGCCGCCCTGGTGTCGTCCGACGGAACCGTCGACTGGTGGTGCACACCCCGCTTCGACTCGCCCAGCGTCTTCGCCTCCCTCCTCGACAGTGAGAGGGGCGGCCACTGCCGCCTGGCCGCCGAGTACCCCGACGACGACGAGATGACCGTCCGGCAGCTGTATCTGTCCGACACGGCCGTCCTGGTGACCCGGTTCATGGCGCCCGGCGGAGTCGGCGAGGTGGCCGACTTCATGGTGCCGAACGACTCCGCGGCCCCGACGGACGTCCACCGACTGCTGCGGGTCGCCCGGGTCGTACGGGGCAGCCTGCCCTTCGCGCTGAGCTGTCAGCCACGCTTCGACTACGGTCGCGCCCCGCACACACTCGAGCGGACCGGTGAGCACTCCGCGGTCTTCCACGGTCCGGGGACCGATCTGCACCTCCAGTCCACGCCCGGGGTCGTCTTCCACGAGGACGGCAACGACATCAGCGCCCGCTTCACCCTCTCCGCCGGTCAGGCGGCGGCCGTCGTGCTCACCAGCACGCCCGGCGGGGACCCGGCGCCCCAGCACCCGTCCCTGGAAGGGGTCGCCGACGCCCTGGAGACCTGCCGTACCTTCTGGCTGTCGTGGTTGCGCAAGTGCACCTACCGGGGCCGCTGGCAGGACATCGTGAACCGGTCGGCGATCACGCTCAAGCTGCTCACGTACGCCCCCACCGGAGCGCCCATCGCCGCCGCCACCATGGGTCTGCCCGAGCAGATCGGCGGGGAGCGCAACTGGGACTACCGCTACACCTGGGTCCGGGACGCGTCGCTGTCCGTGCGGGCACTGATCGACCTGGGCTTCGAGGAGGAGGCGCACGCCTTCCGCCGCTGGCTGCGCGAGCGCATCGAGACCGGGAGGCCGCCCTCGGCGGACCCGCTCCAGATCATGTACCGGATCGACGGCGACCCCCACCTGACCGAGGAGACCCTCGACCACCTGGAGGGCTACCGGGGTTCCCGCCCGGTGCGGGCCGGGAACGCGGCGGCCGACCAGCTGCAACTCGACATCTACGGCGAGGCGTCCGACGCGCTGATCGTCGGCGGGGACATCGGTGCGATCCGGGGCTGGCACGCCCTGACCGATGTGCTGGACTGGCTGGCCGACCACTGGGACCAGCCCGACGAGGGGATCTGGGAGACCCGGGGCGGGCGGCAGGACTTCACCTACAGCCGGCTGATGACCTGGGTGGCCTTCGACCGGGGGGTCCGCGCGGCCACCACGTTCTCCCGGCCCGCCGACGTCACCCGCTGGACCGGCGCGCGGGACGCGGTCTTCCGCCAGATCGTCGAACGCGGCTGGCACGACAAGCGGCAGGCGTTCGTGCAGCACTACGACACCGACGTGCTGGACGCCTCGCTGCTGCTGATGCCGCGCGTGGGCTTCGTCTCGCCCCGCGATCCCGACTGGCTGAGCACGCTCGACGCCATGGGCGAGGACCTGGTCAGCGACAGCCTCGTCTACCGCTACGACCCCACGGCCTCCCCCGACGGTCTGCGCGGCTCCGAGGGCACCTTCAACCTGTGCAGCTTCTTCTACGTCGAGGCCCTCGCGCGCGGCGGCCGGCTGGACCAGGCCCGCTATGCCTTCGACAAGATGCTCACCTACGCCAACCACGTCGGCCTGTTCGCCGAGGAGATCGGGCCCTCGGGCGAGCAACTCGGCAACTTCCCGCAGGCGTTCACCCATCTCGCCCTGGTCACGGCGGCCATGGCACTCGACGAGGAGTTGGAGAAGGCACGGGCCGCACCGGGCCACGACCACGACGAGCGTCCGGCGACGCACGGTCTGACGGTGCCGGGCGAGCCCACGGGCGGGGGCGGCACGCGTGGCTGAGACGGCCGGGAAGACGCGTGCCGGGCGCCTCAGCCCCGTACGCTGCCCATCTCCGCCATGAAACCCGCCGGGTTGCTGTCGAAGCCCCGGATCAGTTCTCTGAAGTGCCAGCCGCCCGAGGCGTCCCTGGTGAACTCCGCGATCGTGGCGGCGGTGGCGTCGGCGACGCCCGTGAAGTCGTCGGCCAGCAGCTGGCGGTAGCCCTCCACGACGAGCACCCCGCGGTGGGTCAGGTCGCCGAAGGTGCGGGGGCCGCCGTCCTGGTGGATGGCGACCCCGACGACGACCCGTCCGTAGGCGGACACCATCCGCTCGAACTCCAGCTGGAGCACCTCGACATAGCCGAGGCCGAGGCCGGTCTCGCTGTGCCGGGTCATGTTGATGGTGCCGTCCGGGGCGCGGTTCTCGTGGTAGACGACGTACTCGGGGCGGCCGTAGGGGTCGTCCGCCCGGTAGGTCGCGGCGATGATGTCGAGGTGCCGGGCGGGCTCCCCGTAGGGACTGGGGTCCCACTTCAGCCGTACCTCGACCTTGCCCAGACCCGCGCCGTCGGCATGCATCAAGCCGCTCCCCGTCAGAGTGCCCCGGGACCCTCCCGCTTGCTGAAGTATGTGCTCTGATCAGCTCGTTGATACCTCACTGGCGGTCATCTCCTGGTCAGATCTCCCCCAGGAGCCGTCACCCGGCGGCCGCCCCCGACCGGTGCCAGAGGCCGGTCGTCTCCTCGGCCGCGCCCGGTGCCACGAGGAGCAACGGCTGGTTGTGCGAAGGGAGTTCGGGCACCGCCACCGCTCCCGCCTCCAGGGCGATCAGCAGCGGCGGGAGGCCGTCGACCGCGTGGAAGCCGCCGATCGCGGCCGCCGTCGCCCGGCCGGCCGCGACCTGGGCCAGGGAGAGCGCGGTGGAGCCCATGACCCGGACCGTGCAGTGCCGCGCGGCGAGTTCGGCGAGGAGGGTGTCCATGCCGGGCCAGTGCGCGTGCGCCGCCCACTCGGTGAGGAAGACATGGCCGGTGAGGGTGGTGTGGGCGGCCGCGTGCGTGCGGGTGCCGTTGAGGTAGGCCCCCCTGCCCCGGACCGCGGTGAAGGTCTCGCCCCGCCACGGGTCCGCGACCACGCCGAGCAGCGGGGTGCCGTCGGCGGCGGCCAGGCCCAGCGAGAAGGAGCACCAGCCGAGGCCGTGGGCGTAGTTGGTGGTGCCGTCGACCGGGTCGACCACCCAGTGCGGGGCGCCCGCGGAGCCCTGGGTGGTGCCGTACTCCTCGCCGACGATCCCGTGCTCGGGGAAGGCCCGCGCGAGCACCTCGCGGACGTGGGTCTCCACGGCCTCGTCGGTGGCGGTCACGATGTCCGCGGGGCCGTCCTTCTCCCGCACCTCGGCACCGGGGTCACGGGGACGCCGGATCGTCCGGGACGCCCAGTCCGCGAGGTCCGTCGCGACCTTGAGTGCCCGGTCGAGATCCACGTCCGCCAGGTCCTGATCCACGTCAGCCATGCCGGCCACACTAGGGGCACGGGGTCCGGTGGCCGACGACCTCGCGGTGAACCCCGGATGGCGCCTGGCCCGCTCCCGAGCACCTCACACCGTCTCCTCGCCGCTCACCGCGGGCTGCAGGGGCAGTGCCGTGCTCACTTCGAAGCCGCCCTCCGGGCGCGGCCCCGCCCGCAGTTCGCCCCCCACGGACTGGGCGCGCTCGCGCATCCCCATCACGCCGAACCCCTTCGGGGGCTCGGCGCCGGAGTCGGTGCGCGATCCCTCGTCCGTGACCGTGATGAGCAGACGGGTGCCGGCGTAGGCGAACCGGACGTGCGCGCTGTGGGTGGCCGCGTGCTTGGTGACGTTGGTGAGCGCCTCCTGCACGATGCGGAAGGCGGTGAGGTCCACGCCCGGGGACAGCGGCTGCGGCTCCCCGTCGGTGGTGACGGTGACCGTGATCCCCGCGGAGGCGCACGAGGAGACCAGTTCGGGCAGCCGGGCGAGTCCGGGGGCAGGTTCCAGCGGGGCGGAGCCGTCGTCGCCGGTCTGCCGCAACAGGCCCAGCGTGGCCTTGAGTTCGCGCAGGGCGGAGGAGGTCGTGCCGGTGAGGTCGTGCAGGATCCGCTTGGTCTGCGGGGGGTTGGTCAGCGCGAGGTGTTCGGCGGTGCCGGCCTGGGCGTTGGCGAGGGCCAGATGGTGGGCGACCACGTCGTGCAACTCCCGGGCGATCCGCATGCGTTCCTCGGTGACCCGCAGGCGTGCCTCCTCCTCGCGGGTGCGCTCGGCGTGCTCGGCGCGGGCCTGGGTGGCCGCCAGATAGGCGCGCCGCAGCCGGGTCATGGTGCCGGCGGCGAGCGGGAGGAGCAGCCAGAAGACCGGGCCGATGGTCCGCAGGAGCAGCGACATGTGGTCCATGGAGTCGGAGACGGCCGCGGCGACCGTGAGCACGCCCATGGTCGTGAAGCCGTAGACGCGGATGGTGGGGCGCTCGGTGAGGGCGGCCAGCCAGTACAGCGACGCCATGACGGGCCCCAGCAGCAGCGGGGTGAGGAGGTACCCCTGCCAGATGACGATCGCGGCGCAGACGGCGTTGACCACGACGGTGGTGCGCGGGTGGGTGCGGTGCTTGAGCAGGGCGAGGCAGGACACGCCCATGAGGGCCACGGCCAGCGTGTCGTCGTCCGGGGGCGGGGGCTCGGCACCGGGCAGCGTCAGCGAGGCGCCGAGCGTCGCGGAGCCCATCAGCGCCAGGACCAGTGCCAGGTCGACGAGGAAGGGGTGGCGGTCCGACAGGTCCTCCAGGCGGTCCGCGTAGCGCCGCTCCATGCTCGTGGTCATCGTGTACTCCGGTGCGTGGGGCTCAGGGACCCATGGTGAGCGAAGGGGGCCGCCCGTGCCGTACGACACGGGCGGCCCCGGTGGGGGGTGGGGGTCAGACGTGGGCCGCCTCCTGGCCGGCGGGGGCGGGTGCGGGGGTGTCGGCGGCCCTGGTGAGCGCCTCGCCCTCGACGTCCACCCGGGGCAGGATCCGGTCCAGCCACTTCGGCAGCCACCAGGCCTTGTGGCCGAGCAGGGCGAGCACGGCCGGGACGAGGGCCATCCGCACGACGAACGCGTCGAGCAGGACGGCGGACGCGAGCCCGAACCCGATCATCTTGATCATGGACTCGGTCTCGCCGACGAACCCGGCGAACACCGCGATCATGATCAGCGCGGCGGCCGTGACCACCCGTGCGCTGTGCCGGAATCCCGAGGTCACCGCCTCGGCGGGGGTCTCGCCGTGGACGTACGCCTCCCGCATCCGGGAGACGAGGAAGACCTCGTAGTCCATCGCGAGGCCGAAGACGATCCCCACCAGGAAGATCGGCATCAGGCTCATGATCGGGCCGGTGGTCTCCACGCCCAGCAGGGAGGCGCCGTGGCCCTCCTGGAAGACCACGACGACCGCGCCGAGGGAGGCGAGGACCGAGAGCAGGAAGCCGAGGGCCGCCTTCAGCGGGACCAGCAGGGAGCGGAAGACCACGAGGAGCAGCACGATCGCGAGGCCCACCACCACGATCAGGTACGGCACGAGAGCGGACTGCACCTTCTCGGAGATGTCGATGTTCAGCGCGGTGGTGCCGGTGACCTCGAAGGTGGAGCCGGTGCCGGACTCCAGGCCGGGGCGTTCGTCGCGGATGGTGGTGACGAGGTCCTTGGTCTTCTCGCTGGTGGGCGCGGTGGACGGGACCACCGAGAAGACGGCGGTGTCGCCGGAGGCGTTGAAGCGCGCCGGGGACACCGAGACGACGCCCTCGGTCGCGCCGATCTCCTGGGCGATCGTCGAGACCGCCCCCTTGGCGTCGTCGTCGCCCTTCGCGTCCACGACGACGGTCAGCGGGCCGTTGAAGCCGGGACCGAAGCCCTCGGCGAGCGCGTCGTAGGCGCGGCGCTCGGTGGTGGAGGTGGACTTGGCCTCGTCGCCGGGCATGCCCAGCTGGAGGGAGGTCATCGGCAGGGCGAGGGCGCCGAGGCCGACCACGCCGAGGATCAGCACGGGCAGCGGGCGGCGCAGCACGAACCGGGCCCAGCGGGTGCCGCCGTTGTCCTTGGCCTCCGCTTCGACGCGGCCCTGCTTGCGGTCCTTGCGGCGCAGTACCGCGTTCGGCCAGAAGCCGAGGAAGGCCGGGACCAGGGTCAGTGCGACGAGTACGCCGACGACGACCGCGCCCGCCGCGGCCAGGCCCATCTTGGTGAGCATCGGGATCCCGACGACGGCCAGCCCGGCGAGGGCGATGACGACGGTGAGCCCGGCGAAGACGACGGCGGAGCCGGCCGTGCCGACCGCCAGGGCCGTGGCCTCCTGGGGGGCGCGGCCCTTGCCGCGTTCCTCCCGGTAGCGGGAGACGACGAACAGGGCGTAGTCGATGCCGACGGCCAGGCCCAGCATCATCGCCAGGGTGCCGGTGGTGGTGGACAGGCCGAGGGCGTCGGAGAGGGCGAGGATCGAGGCCATGCTGACGCCGACGCCGACGATCGCGGTCAGCAGCGGCAGTCCGGCGGCGGCCAGGGAGCCGAAGGTGACCAGGAGGACGACCGCGGCGATCGCCACACCGATCACCTCGGCCGCGCCGCCCGCGCCGCCGCCGTCGTCCATGGCGGTGCCGCCCGCGTCGACGGTCAGCCCGGTGTCCCGGGCCTCGTCCATGGCCTTGTCCAGCTGGTCCCTGCTGGCGTCGGTGAGGTCGTTGGCGGCGACCTTGTAGGTGACGGTGGCGTACGCCGTCGTGCCGTCCTTGCTCACCGCCTTCGCCTGGAAGGGGTTCACCGCGGAGGCGACCTGGGAGCCGTCGGCCAGTTCGGCGACGGCGGTCTCGACGGCCTTCTTGTTCTCGGCGGCGGTGACCTTCTCACCGTTCGGCGCGACGAAGACGACCCGGGCGGTCGCGCCGTCGGCGGTGGCGCCCGGGAAGCGCTGCTCCATGAGGTCGAACGCCTTCTGGGACTCGATGCCCGGCATCGAGAACTCCTCGTCGGCCGCGCCCGGCGCCTTCAGGGCGCCCAGCCCGACGGCGGCCAGGACGGCCGCCCAGACCAGGGCGACGTACCAGCGTCGCCGGAAGGCCAGGCGGCCCACGCGATAGAGAAAAGTAGCCACGGCGAGGGTCTCCACATCTGGTGCCGGACGGTCCGTCCAGGCTGTCGGGACGAGGGCCGCGAAATCGTCGTGCGCCTGCCGACATTTCCCGCTACTCGCAACGCAGTACGTGACGGCTTCCGCGTAGGCCGCAGGGACTACCCCGGGCCAGGGGGAACCGGGGCGCGTGTTTTGCTGTGTTCCCTCTGTGAGAGCACCACGTCATTGAGGCTTGACCAGCCCCAAGGGGGAACAGCAGCAGTGAAGTTCAGACGACTCAGACTCGCCGGAGCCGCCGTGGGCGCGCTCGCCGTGGCCTGGACCGCGTCGCCGGTGTCGGCGGCCGCGTCGCCGGTGTCGGCGGCCGGATCGCCGGTGTCGGCGGCCCCGCAGACCACGCCCGCACCGCCCGCCGCACCGACCGTGCCGACCCTGACCTGGTCGGACTGTCAGGGCGGCTTCGAGTGCGCGAACGCCCAAGTGCCCCTGGACTACCGGGAGCCGCAGGGCAGGACCCTCACCCTCGCCGTCATCCGCAAGAAGGCCGCCGACCCCACCCGGCGCAAGGGCACGCTGTTCGCGCAGCCGGGCGGTCCCGGCAACTCCGGCGTGGACTTCGTGCGCAACAACTACGACGACCTGCCGGCCGCCCTGCGCGAGAACTTCGACGTCTTCGGGTACGACGTGCGCGGAGTCGGCCGCAGCTCCCAGGTCGTGTGCTGGGACGACCCGACCTACACCCGGGCCGTCACCGCCGCCAAGGGCGCCCCCGGCCCCGACGCCTACGAGCCCGCGGTGCGCCAGGCCGCCGACTTCGACCAGGGCTGCCAGGACAACGCGGGCGACCTGCTGCCGTACGTCGGCACGCAGTACGTGGCCCGGGACATCGACCTGCTGCGCCAGGCGCTCGGCGAGCAGCAACTCACCTACTACGGCCGCTCGTTCGGCTCCTACATCGGTACGGTCTACGCCGCGATGTTCCCCAAGCGGGTGCGGGCGCTCGCGCTCGACGGGGCGTACGACCCGGAGCACTACACGCATCAGCCCTACGCCTACGACCGGCCCCAGTACCTCGCCCTGGACGGGGCGATGAGCCGCTTCCTGGACTGGTGCAAGGCGAACCAGGCGACCTGCGGCTTCGGTGACGGCGACCCGCGCGGGGCGTTCGAGAAGCTGAAGGCCGACCTGGACGCCAACCCGGTGCCCACCGCCAACGGGGGCCAGGCGAACGGCTACACCCTCGTCTACCGGCTGATGTTCAACATCAACGAGGGCAAGGTCATCTGGCCGTCCTTCGGTGAGGCCCTGCGCAAGGCGCAGCTGCGGGACAACACGTCGTTCCTGCTGCGGCCGCCGTCCCCGGCGAGCTTCGACTTCCTCAACCCGAACGTCGTGGTCGAGTGCGTCGACAAGAAGTACCCGAGCGACCCGGCCCTGCTGAAGCGCCAGGTCACCACCAACGCCAGGCTCGCCCCGCTGCTGGGCCCGGCCATGGCGTACGGCCCGCCGACCTACGACCACCAGCACGCCACGGCCTGCGTCCAGTGGAAGGGCGAGCACACCAGCCGCTACTCCGGCTCCTTCCGGGCGAAGGGCTCCGCGCCGATCCTCGTCATCGGCAACACCGGTGACCCGGACACCCCGTACCAGGACGCGGTGGCGCTCTCCCGTGAGCTCGACAACGGCCGCCTGCTCACCTTCGAGGCCGAGGGCCACACCGCGTTCAACCGCAGCGCCTGCGCGACGGACGCGATCACCGACTACCTGGTGAACCTGAAGGTCCCGGCCCGCGGCACGAGGTGCGCGGACGAGACCCAGCCGCCGTCGTCCACGCCGACGCTGGCCCCGCCCGGCACGACGCTCTCGGAACTCCGCAACGGCGTCAACGAGCGGGTCGACCGAATCGGTTCACTGCGCTGACCGTCCGGACCCTCCGGACCGACTGCCCCTGCCCGATCCGTCGTGGGTGGGGGCAGTCGGCGTTCCGACGAACACATGAGGGGGTTTCCCTTCCGGTGATCGGTCACGAGCCGCAGCCCGCGCCCGCCTTCACCGTCCGGCGGCGCGAGCGGCACCCGGTCCCTGGGCGCGGTGAGCCGGAGGGAGGAGGGCCCGCCGGCGTGCCGAGACGAGTGCCTTGCCTGTCCAAAGGGACGGCAACAAATGGAAAATCGCTGTTTGATTTCCGTGGACTTTTCGTGGATACCGGCCGGTAGATCACCCACGCCACCCATTGCCGCCATTCCGGACTGATAGCTTCCGCCGCACCGGCCTGGGGGAACTCCGTTGCCGGTGACCGACCTTCACAAATGAATCCAGGCGGAATTCCTTGCGTACCACTCGTGAATATCCAGGAGGACGGCACCGCTGGGTGCCGAAAAGCCGGCGCGGGAGAATAGCCGCGTCCGCCGGTCTGTCCCTGGTGGCCCTGACCCTCGTCGCCCCTCTCGCGTCCGCGGCCCTGACCGACCCCGCCGACCCGGCCCCGAGCCCGAGCGACCGTGTCACCGACACCTCGCAACTCCCCTCCGGCTGGCAGAAGTCCGGCGACCGGATCGTCACCTACGACGGTGACGGCACCGGACTGCACGTCCTGGTCGCCGACGCGGCCGACGCCTACACGTGGCACACCGCGGCCACCCTGTCCGAGCCGGGCATCGAGACCGACCAGTGGATCGGCCAGACCTGTGTGACCGGATCCGGCGACCGTGCCGTCGTGGTCTATGCGCCCCGGCAGGCCGTGAACGACCAACAGGCCTTCCAGCAGGGCGCGTTCGCCGCCGTGGTCGACCTCGCGGACGGCAGGGTGACCAAGCTGCCCGAGCTGGTCTCCCTCGCCTACTTCAACCCCGGCTGCGGCGACGGCGAACAGGCCGTCCTGACCCGGCCCCAGGGCGACGACACCGAGCTGCTCACCGTCGACACCGCGCGGGCGAAGCTGGTGCGGCAGCAGACCGTGGCCGGTCAGCTGACCTCCGCCGTGCCCTTCGGGAACGAGATCGCGGCCGCCCGAGGCGACGCCGTGGTCTCGGTGGACGCCAAGGGCACGACCACCGCCCTCGCCAGAACCGGCGGTACGCCCTTCCGGCTGGTGCCGGACGCGCACCGCGGGCTCGCCTACCAGGTGCCCGACGGCGAGCGGGTCCAGGTGCGCCGGGTCACCTCGGTGGGCGCCGACCAACTCCTCGGCTCCGGCACGCTGGGCTCCCTCGCGGTGCACGGCAACGGCGGCCGGGTCTTCGTGACCGGCCAGGACGCCGAGCACGCGGTCAAGGCCAAGGAGCTGCCCAGCAGTTGGCGGACGCTGGACGTGCCTGCCTTCGCCGAGGTCTCCACCACCGGCTCCCTCGCGCTGACCTCCGTCGGCAACGGCACCGAGGCGGCAGGCGGCAGGAAGGCCGCCACAGCGGACACCGCACAGCCCGTCGGCATCGACGCCGTGCTGCCCGGCAGCGACAGCAGCGTCGGGTTCAAGGTCGTGCCCAAGGCCGCGGCCCAGGGCACCGAGCAGTCCCCGGCCCTGTCCGACGGGGTGCACACCGACAGCATGACCCCGGGTGACGACGACCCGTCGACCTCCACCACCGACCCCGACCGCGCCTGCGCCGTCACCCGCAACGACCCGAAGCTCCAGTCGCTCCAGCCCTCGACCGCGCAGGTCGAGTGGGCGACGGACCTCGCCGTGCGGGGCGAACTCGACGTGCGCCGGCGCAGCGGCTGGAACGGCAGCGAGCTCCCCTCGTACACCCCGCAGGGCCTGTTCCCGTCCACCCCGCTCAAGGGCGGCGGCCGAGTCCCCGCGCAGGTCATGCTCGGGGTGCTCTCCCAGGAGTCCAACCTGCTCCAGGCCAGTTCCCGGGCGGCAGCGGGCGAGAGCGGCAACTTCATCCAAGGCGGTTACTACGGCAACGCCGGCAGCGTCCACACCGTCAACTGGGCGGCGGCGGACTGCGGTTACGGCATCGCCCAGGTGACCAGCGGCATGGCCAAGGCGGACACCGTCTACACCGCCGAGCAGCAGCGGGCGATCACCGTGGACTACGCGGCCAACATCGCCGCGGGTCTCCAGATACTCCAGGACAAGTGGAACCAGCTCTACGACCGGGGCCTGCTCGTCAACGGCGGTGACCCGAAGTACCTGGAGAACTGGTGGCTCGCGCTGTGGGCCTACAACAGCGGCCTCAACCTGCCCAGTTCGACCGACGCCAGCGACCCGTGGGGCCTGGGCTGGTTCAACAACCCGGCCAACGGCCTCTACCCGGCCGACCGCACGATGTTCCTGTCGTCCGGCTACGACGACGCCCGCACCCCCAACCTATGGACGTACCCGGAGCGGGTGCTCGGCTGGGCGGCCTACTCCCAGCAGAAGACGGACCCGGCGACCGGGGCGACCGTCAGGGCGTTCACCGTCGGCGACTGGCCCGGCGGCGCGCCTGCGGCCGAGCCCGCGCACGACACGTTCTGCAAGCCGGCGGTCAACGACTGCGACATCACCAAGCCGCGCAAGGTCGAGGGCTCCAGCCAGCCCGAAGGGCCCTGTCAGCGGGATGACTTCAAGTGCTGGTGGCACCAGCCGGTGAGCTGGACCGACTGCACGGCCACCTGCGGCACCGAGGTGCTGAAGTACGCGGTGACCGACCCCGAGCCGAAGGTCGCCGCGCCGCACCCGGCGGCCTGCTCCTCCAGGCTCCCGGCCAACGCCCTGATCGTGGACGACGTGCCGGACACGGTGAAGTTCCGGGTCGGGTCCGCCAACCCCTGTGCGGGTGAGAGGAACTGGCGGAGCCGGGGCACGCTGACGTTCACCTTCGGGTCGGCGCGGCAGAACGGGGCGACCGTCTACCCCTCGAAGATCGACTTCCATCAGCTGGGGGCCGGGTTCGGTGGGCACTTCTGGCTGACGCACACGCGGGTGCCGGCCTATACCGACTCGGTGGTCACGGGTACCTGGACTCTGGACCGGGAGGTGGTGGGGTCGGCGGAGGTTCTGGTGCATCTGCCCGACCATGAGGCGAACACGCCGTCGGCCGCGTATCGCATCGATCTCGGGGACGGGACGGTCGTGGAGAAGACGATCTCGCAGGACACGGGTGGGAAGAACGCGTGGGTTTCCTTGGGGTCGTACGACTTCAAGGGGACGCCGAGTGTGTCGCTGAGCTCGGCCACGGCTGACGGGACGGGGGATGCGTCGATCGCCTGGGATGCGTTGGCTTTCGTACCGGCACCGGTACCGGCACCGGTACCGGTGAAGCGGTAGGTGAGTGCCGCGACGGTTGTCTCCCGTCTGACGCGCCGTCGTGGCTGGTCGCGCAGTTCCCCGCGCCCCTAAAAGCCGTTACTGAGCGCCCGTCGTCAGTCACCGGACCGACGGCGGGCGTTCCCGTGCATGCACTCCTGGACGCGCAGAAGCCCACGGCAGCGGCGCCCCCCAGGGGCGCGGGGAACTGCGCGACCGGCCACGACGGAGCCGCACCCGGCACGATCCTCGCCCCCACGGCGGTGCCCCGACCCCACACCGGCGGTCCCGCCGGGGGACTCACCCCAGAGCGACCCCCGCCCGTGCCGCCGTCACGAACGCCTTGATCAGGGTCGGGTCCTTGATGCCCCGGCTCGCCTCCACCCCACTGGAGACGTCCACGCCCCAGGGGCGGGTGACGTCCACCGCCTCGCGGACGTTCTCCGGGGTCAGGCCCCCGGCGAGCAGCCACTTCTCGCCCGCGCCTGCCACCTGCTTCCTCGACCAGTCCCAGGCGATGCCGGAACCCGGTACCGGGGCGTCCAGGAGGAGCATGTCCTCACCGAACTCCCCGCAGCGCGGCACCGAGTCGCCAAAGGCGGCAGCGCGGATCAGGGGCCGGCCGTCCGTCGCCAGGGAGGCGTAGTAGTCGCGGTCGTCGGGGCCGTGCAGCTGGACGGCCCCGATGCCGGACTCGGCGGCCACGGCGCGTACGTACTCCAGGGGCTCGCGGCGGAACACCCCCACCGTCAGGACGCTCTCGGGGATCCTGGCGGCCAGCCGCGCGGCCGTCGCGGGGTCGATGCGGCGCGGACTGTCGGAGAACACGAATCCGATGGCGTCGGCGCCGGCCTCGACGGCCGTGTCGACGTCCTGCTCGGTCCTCAGGCCGCAGATCTTCACGAAGAGCGTCATGCCGCCCACCGTATCCAATTCGTATGTGTGAACAACGATCACATACATAGCCGTTGACCCGACCATGGCAAGCGCTTACTGTCCGAAGAATACGTGCCCCCGTCACCACACACCATGGAGACGAACGATGCGCCTGAGACCCCTCATCACCTCCGTCGGCCTCCTCGCCGGCACGCTCGTCGCACTGTCCGGCACCACCGCGCAAGCCGCCACCACCCGCTACGAGGCCGAGACCGCGCCCGCCATCTGCACCGGAGCCGTCGAGACCGAGTACGCCGGCTACTCCGGCAGCGGATTCTGCAACGGCACCAACGCCACCGGCGCCTACGCCCAGTTCACCGTGTCCGCACCCGCAACGGGCACGGCGACCCTGAGCGTCCGCTTCGCCAACGGCACCACCACCGCCCGTACCGCGAACATCATCGTGAACGGCTCGACGGTCTCCTCGGCGTCCTTCGAGTCCACCGGCGCCTGGACCGGCTGGACCACCAAGACGCTCACCGTCCCGGTGACCGCGGGCAGCAACACGGTCCGGCTCCACCCGACGACCGCGAACGGCCTGCCCAACGTCGACTACCTGGACGCCGAGACCTCCGGCACCACGACCCCGCCGTCGAGCAGCGCCCTGTACGTGTCACCGACCGGCACCGACAGCGCGGCCGGCACCATCACCGCGCCCACCACGCTCACCTCGGCGATCAGCCGCATCACGCCCGGCGGCACCATCTACCTGCGGGGAGGGACGTACGCCTACTCCTCGACGGTGACCATCCCGGCCGGCAACAACGGCACCTCCGGCGCCCGCACCACGCTCTCCGCCTACCCGGGCGAGACACCGGTGCTCAACTTCTCGGCGCAGAGCGAGAGTTCCGCCAACCGCGGGCTCCAGCTCAACGCGAACTACTGGAAGATCTACGGCCTGGTCGTGGAGCGCGCCGGCGACAACGGCATCTACGTCGGCGGCAGCGACAACGTCGTCGAGCGCACGGTGACCCGCTTCAACCGGGACACCGGGCTCCAGCTCGGCCGGATCGCCTCCTCCACGCCGGCGAGCCAATGGCCGTCCAACAACTTGATCCTGAGCGCCGAGTCGCACGACAACGCCGACTCCGACGGTGAGGACGCGGACGGCTTCGCCGCCAAGCTCACCACCGGCACCGGCAATGTCTTCCGGTACGCCGTCTCGCACAACAACATCGACGACGGCTGGGACCTCTACACCAAGACCGACACCGGCCCGATCGGCCCGGTGACCATCGAGTACTCCCTGTCCTACGGCAACGGCACGCTCAGCGACGGCTCCCAGGCCGGCAACGGCGACCGCAACGGGTACAAGCTCGGCGGCGACGACATCGCGGTCGACCACGTGGTCCAGCACTCGCTCGCCTACGGCAACGGCCACCACGGGTTCACGTACAACAGCAACCCCGGCTCGATGACCATCACGAGCAACGTCTCCGTCGCCAACACGGAGCGCAACTTCAACTTCGAGAAGGGCACCTCGGTCTTCCGCTCCAACACCTCGTGCGACAGCGGCGGCAACGACCGGTACGTCGGGAACGCCGACAGCTCGAACCAGTTCTGGACCGGCACCAACGGGTCCCGCTGCTCCTCGTACTCCGGCGCCCTGGGCTGGTCGTTCGCCTCGAACGGCAGCCTGGTGGTGACCTTCGGCGGCAGCCCGGTCACGCTGTAGAACAGGGGACCCCGAGTACCGCACCCGGGGTCCCCCGCCACGAACCACCGTGGCCGAGACAGGCATTGGCACTCCCCGGCCACAGCAATCCCTTGAGTCGCTCGGCGCGCGGCACTCACTCTGAGTCCTGGCTTCCGCTCCACAGGGCGGAGGCGTTTCAGCGTTCAGGGGAGGACGTCCACACATGCGAAGACTCCACGCCCTTTGGGCCGTGGCGGGAGCGGCCGGGCTGCTCGCCGGGGTTGTCACGCCCGCGGCGGCCGGTCCCGCGTCACCGCCCGACCAGTCGGGCACCACGCGGACTCCACACGCCGAGACCCAGACCGTCACCCTCATCACGGGCGACCGGGTCTCGGTCACCACCGGACCCGACGGCAGGTCCGCCGTCGACATCGAGCGCGGCAAGGGCCGTACGGCCGCCACCTTCCTGTCGACCGAGAGCGACGGCGAGGTCAGTGTCCTGCCGGTGGACGCGATCCCGCTGGTGAAGGCGGGCCGTCTCGACCCGGCCCTGTTCAACGTCACCCAGCTGGTGAAGCAGGGATACGCGGATTCGAGGACCGGGACCACCCCCGTCATCGCGACGTACAAGAGCGGCGGTTCGGTCCCTGACGGCGCTCGCCGGACGCTCACACTGCCCGCGATCGACGGGGCCGCGCTGAGCGCGAGGAAGTCGACCTCCTTCTGGGCCGACATCGCCCCCGCACTGGGCACCGATCCGACCACCAAGGCCGCGAAACAGCTCGGCGAGGGCATCGACAAGATCTGGCTCGACGGCAAGGTGCAGGCGTCCCTCGACGTGAGCGTGCCGCAGATCGGCGCGCCCGAGGTGTGGAAGTCGGGCTACGACGGCAAGGGCGTGGACGTCGCGGTCCTCGACACCGGCGTGGACACCGGGCACCCGGACCTGGCCGGGAAGATCGCGGAGACGCAGAGCTTCGTACCGGGTGAGACGGTGCAGGACGGTTTCGGTCACGGCACCCATGTGGCGTCCACGATCGTCGGCTCGGGCGCTGCCTCCGGCGGCCGGTACAAGGGCGTGGCGCCGGGCGCGGCACTGCGCGTCGGCAAGGTGCTCGACAACACCGGCCGCGGCCAGGACTCCTGGATCATCGCGGGCATGGACTGGGCGGCCAGATCCGGCGCGAAGATCGTGTCGATGTCGCTCGGCGGAGACGCCACCGGCCCCTCGGACATCCTGAGCGAGACCGTCGACGAGCTGTCCGCCGCCACCGGCACCCTCTTCGTGATCGCGGTTGGGCAACTCCGGCCCCTCCGAGCAGACCGTCGGCACCCCGGGCATCGCCGACTCCGCGCTGACCGTGGGCGCCGTGGACAAGTCCGACAAGCTGGCCTCGTTCTCCAGCCGCGGTCCGCGCGCCGGTGACTACGCGGTCAAGCCCGAGATCACCGCGCCCGGCGTGGCCATCACCGCGGCCCGCGCCACGGGCACCAGCATGCCCGGCAGCACACCGGTCGACGACCACTACTCGACGGCGAGCGGTACGTCGATGGCGACCCCGCATGTCGCGGGCGCGGCGGCGCTGGTCGCGCAGGCCCACCCCGACTGGACGGGTCAGCAGATCAAGCAGGCGCTGGCGACCACGGCGAAGACCATGCCGGGCGCCGACGTCTTCCAGCAGGGCGACGGCCGGGTCGACGCCGTACGGGCCGTCGGTCAGGGCGTCTTCGCGACCCCGACACTGAGCTTCGGCAAGTACGAGGAGACCGACACCGAGGCCGCCGACAAGGACATCACGTACACCAACACCACGGACAAGGCGGTGGAGTTGAAGGTGTCCTCGTCGCTTCGCGGCGCCACACCGCACGCGGACACGGTGACCGTCCCCGCGAAGGGCACCGCCACCGTCGCGGTCACCGTCGACCCGGCGAAGGAGGCGACGGGCCGGTACACCGGCCACATCACCGCGAGCGCCGACGGTGTCCTCGTCACCACGGCCGTCGGCTTCGAGAAGCTGCCGAAGACCTACGACCTGAAGGTGTCGCTGGTGGGCCGGGACGGCAAGCCGACCACCTGGTCGTCGATCTTCGTGCTTCAGGAACTGAACGGCGCCTACCCGGACACGTACGGGTTCATCGGCAAGACCTACACCTTCAAGGTGCCGGCCGGTACGTACTCCACGGCGTCCTGGATCTCGCAGCGGGACGCGGCCGGACTCGAACGCGACACCTCGATCGTCGGTGACCCGGAGATCAAGGTCGACAAGGACACGGAGGTGGTCCTCGACGCCCGCAAGGCGGTCGAGATCAAGCCGAGGACCAAGGAGGACTCCGAGTTCCAGGGCTTCAGCACCAGCTGGCACCGGGAAGGCCCGGGCACCGCCTTCGGGGTGGTCTACAGCCAGGGCTGGTGGACCGACCACGTCTATGTGGCGCCCACCGAGAAGGTCACCCAGGGCCTGTTCGAGTTCTCCCCCAAGTTCCGTCTGTACGCCAAGGAGCTGACGGCGAGCGTCACCGGCCCGGAGAACTACGCGCTGCCCCTCGACTACGCGCAGACCGACATCGGTCTCCCCGTGAAGGTCAGCGGTGACCACACGGTGCGCGCGGTGGACGCCGGCAGCGGAACCGCGGCCGACTTCGCGGGCCTCGACGTCAAGGGCAAGGTGGCGGTCGTCCGGGTGAGCGCCGGTGCAACGGCGGACGAGGCACTGGCCAACGCCACCGCGGCCGGGGCCGGTTACGTCCTCGCCTACCACGACTCGCCCGGCTACTGGATCTCCTGGGTGAAGAGCGCGAGCATCCCGCTGATGACCGCCACCGGTGAGGACGGTGCGAAGCTCGGCGCCCTGCTGAAGAGCGGGAAGAAGGTCAAGCTGAAGCTGGCGGGCACTCCGGTCGGCCCGTATGTGTACAACGTGATGTTCCCGCAGGTGGGAGCCGTCTCGGCCAACCAGACGTACCACCTGGACAGCTCCAACACGGTCAAGCAGACGGTTCGTTACCACGGAGCCCGGGCCGGTGACGTCGGCAAGGACGCCGTGTACCTGTACCGCCCCTGGCAGAAGACCGACATCGCGACCACCACCAACGTGCAGCTCGGCAGGGAGCGCACCGAGTACTACAACCTCTCCGACAACCGGATCTGGCACGCCGTCTATCCCGACTGGCAGGCGAACCGGCCTCAGTGGGGTCCCCTGCGAACCTTCGACAAGGCGGGCAGGCAGCCCACCGAGGACTGGCTGGGCCAGGTCGTCCGCCCGGCGACCACCGCGCAGGCCGGCCTCTCCCAGCGCACCGGCGACAAACTCACCTTCCGCGTACCGGAGTTGAGCGATTCGGCGCCGGGCCACTACGGATACGCGGACAACGTCCAGGACACCGCGCAGGGCAGGCTGTACGCGGACGGGCAGGTGGTCGGCGACACCGCACTCGGCGGCTACGGCACCTTCACGGTCCCGGCGGCGAAGTCCTCGTACCGCCTCGTGGTCGACACCAAGCGCACGGCCGAGTGGGCGGCGTACTCCACCGGCACCCACACCGAATGGTCCTTCGCCTCGGCGCACACGGACCAGCAGACGGCGCTCGGGCTGCTCTCGGTCGACTACGACGTGGCCGGGATCGACCTGCTCAACCGTGCCGAGGCCGGGCACACGTCGAAGCTCGGCCTCTCCGTCCGGAACCAGTCGGGCGGCATCACGGCCGCTTCCCTGACGGCCTGGGTCTCGTACGACGACGGCGCCTCCTGGAAGGAAGTGAAGGTCAAGCACGGCACGGCGGAGCTCAAGCACTCGAAGAAGGGTGCCCGGTTCGTGTCGCTGCGCGTACGGGCCGCCGACCAGGACGGCAACACGGTCGACCAGACGGTCGTACGGGCGTTCGGCCTGAAGTAGGCGACCGCCGCCGGAAGTCGCGAAAACTCTTAACAAAGACCGTCTACCGTGCCGGGCCATGGTGAACACGGCACACGACCCGGCCAGGGAGACCCCTGCCGCGAGCCCCTGGGCCGCGGTGGGGGTCTCCGCGTTCGACGAGCTGTTGTACCAGGCCATCCTCAACCAGCCCGACGCCGGCGCGGCCGGCTGGGCGCTGCTGACCGGTGCCTCCCCGGCCCGGGTCCGGGAGGCCTGCAACCGGCTGCTCGCCCTCGGACTGCTGCAACCACCGGACTCCATGGGCGGGTTACGCGCGGTCGACCCCCGCGTCGCGATCCGCGCGCTGATCCGGCGGCGCGAGACCGAGTCCGAACTGCTGGCCGCCGCCTCCGAGGAGATGGCGACCGCGTACGAGGCGGGGCTGCTGCGCGAGGAGCCGTCCCGGCTGGTCGAGGTGGCCTCCGGCGAGGGCGCCATCGCGGCCCGCCTGGAGGAGATGTACGCGCGCGCGGAGCGCGAGGTGTGCCTCTTCGACACACCGCCGTATCTCGCCCCGCCCGCTCCGCAGGTGGATCTCCAGGCCGATCTGCTCAGCCGCGGGATCGTCTCCCGCGGGATCTACGCGGCGACCGGCCTGGGTGATCCGAAGGTCCTGTCCCGCGCCCTGAGAATGGTCGAACTCGGCGAGCAGGCCCGGGTGTTGCCGACCGTGCCACTCAAGCTGCTGGTGGTCGACGGATGCCGGGCGCTGCTACCGCTGACCGCCTCCTCGGCCGGCGGCTACTGTGCCGTCGTCGTGTGGCACTCGGCGGTGACCGAGGCCCTGCAAAAGCTCTTCGAGCTGGCCTGGCAGCAGGCGACTCCCCTGGGTCAGGCGGCCGACGACAGCGAACTCTCCGAGAGCGAGAAGACGTTGACCCGGCTGCTGGCGGCCGGAATGAAGGACGAGGCGGTGGCCCGCCATCTTGGGGTGAGTCTGCGGACCCTGCGGCGGCGGGTGAGCGAGTTGCAGGAGCGGCTGGGCGCGGCGAGCCGGTTCCAGCTGGGGATGCGAGCTTCTCAACGCGGCTGGGTGTAGCGGTTGCGGCCCCTGTGGGGCGATGGGCCGCCCTCCCTGGCCG